>JAFZET010000287.1 GCA_017560565.1 Clostridia bacterium
AATTCCCGAGTGGCCAAAGGGGACAGACTGTAAATCTGCTGGCACTGCCTTCGGTGGTTCGAATCCACCTTCCCCCATTCAAAACAAAAGACCGGATCCATTGGATCTGGTTTTTTGTTTTGCAGGAACGATGTATGAAAAACACCGTGCAGGAACGCAGCAAACGCATAGCCCAAAGCCAGACAAACCCGTTCCTGCGCACATAGGGAGCGGAGCGAGTCTTGTGCATGGTTCGAATCCACCTTCCCCCATTCAAAACAAAAGACCGGATCCATTGGATCTGGTTTTTTGTTTTCTTTGCTGTTTTTTTCACAAAGACCTGTTGACGAATCTGCCGGGAATCTGTATAATTAAAGTAACCTATTACCAAATACCGGAGGTACATTATGTCCATTCCCGAACTGCTTACCACCATCGGCGGCGCACCCGTCAACTCTGTTGAAGACTGGGAAACCTTCCGCCGTCCCGAAATTATGGATCTGCTGTCGGAATACATCTACGGCAAACGCCCGGCAGAAGCGGAAATCAACCTGCACACCACCTGGAAGATCACCGATGCCAAGGAAAACTACCTGGGGCATCCTGTCCGCTACGAAAAAGTGCTGATCACCGCCGGGGGATACACCTTCCTGTGCCGGAGCTTCTTCCCCATGACGGACAAGCCCGTACCCACCTTCGTGTATGTCATGCACGAATACCAGGAAAAGAAATACGACTTTGAAACTTCCCTGGAATGCCTGAACGTGCCGATTCTCGATATCATTTCCCGGGGCTACGGCATTGCCATCATGCCCACCTCCGGTCTGTATCCGGATGCCGAACACAAGGCCAACTACAAAGCCGGTGTCTTCGCCTACTTCCAGCCCGACCGTTCCCTCCGCCGGGACAACGACTGGGCAACCATCTCCGCATGGGCATGGGGTGCATCCCGTGTGCTGGACTACCTGACCGGCTGTCCTTTCGCTGACGAAAAGAATGCAGCAGTCGTAGGGCATTCCAGAGGCGGCAAGACTGCACTGTGGGCAGGCGCCACCGATACCCGTTTTGCCCTCTCCATCTCCAACGCATCCGGCTGTTCCGGCGCCATGCTGCACAGAGGACGCACGGAAGGCGGCGAAACCGTCAAGGTCATCACCAACGCTTTTGACTGGTTCTGTAAGAACTACAGCAAATACGCCGACAGAGAGGAAATGCTTCCCTGTGACCAGCACATGCTTGTGGCAGCCATGGCACCCAGACTGTGCTACGTGGAAAGCTGCTCCGCCGACGCATGGGCTTCTCCCGCCGCTGAGAGAGAGTCCTGCCGACTGGCAAAGGATGCTTATGCCCTGTACGGCATGACCGGCGCAGTTCTGCCCGATGAAGCCGATATCGAAGCGGACAAGGCATACCACGACGGCAATATCGGCTATCACATGAAGACCGGCGAACACAGCATCCTTGCTTACGACTGGACCCAGTACATGGACTTCTGGGACAAGAAACGAGGCTGAGTTATGATTTCTCCCATCACGTATGACAATCTGCGTGCCTATTCCTACTCCAACGATCGGCAGATTCAGGGTGCCATCCGCGGTATCGTGATCAAGTTCACCGGCATGGGCTGTGATGAACGCTTTGACGGTCCCCTGCCGGACGGCGACTGGTTTGCAGAGCGGAATATCGTCTACCTGATCCCCGCCGGAAACCCCTGGGCATGGATGAACCGCCAGCAGGTAGAACTGGCTGACCAGATCATCGACATCATCATGGGAAAATACGATCTGCCGGAAGATCTGCCCATCGCTGCCACCGGACCGTCTATGGGCGGACATGGTGCGCTGACTTACATGGTTTATGCCAAGCGGACGCCTGTAGCCTGTGTCGCCAACTGCCCGGTATGCGATATGCCCTTCCATTACACCGAGCGGATCGACCTGCCCTCCAGCTTCTACAGTGCCTACCGGTACGAAGAAGGCACCATGGAAGAGATTCTGCCCCGGTTCTCTCCCCTGCATCTGACGGAAGAGAAAAAAATGCCCGATGCCGAATACACAATCTTCCACTGCACCAAAGATACTCTGGTAAACAAGGAACTGCATTCCGACCGGCTTGTTGCCGCTATGGAAAAAGCCGGATACCGGATTACCTACCGGATCGTTCCGGATAAAAACCACTGCGACCTTCCCCCGGAAGAACATCTGGCACTGTTGGAAGCCTGCGCTGCAAAGCTTCTGTAACCACTAAAAAGACACTGGTATCCGCCGGTGTCTTTTGTATTTTCAACCATGAACAATATTGTAGGAAAATTCACAAATTCCGGTTGACCAGAGGGGAATCCTATGGTATCATGTACCTATACATGAAAATCTTAAACAGGAGTAAGTATATATGAAGAAAGTCATGCTGGTCTTCGGCACCCGTCCGGAAGCCATTAAGATGTGCCCGCTGGTCAACGAATGCAAAACCCGCCCGGAACTGCAGACGATTGTGTGCGTCACCGGTCAGCACAGACAGATGCTGGATCAGGTGCTGGACGCCTTTGGCGTTACCCCGGATTATGACCTGTCCATCATGAAGGACAAGCAGACCCTTTTTGATATCACCACCAACATCCTGAACCGGATCAAAGAAGTACTGGAGACCGAAAAGCCGGATGTGGTTCTGGTACACGGCGATACCTCCACTACCTTTGTGACTGCCCTTGCCTGCTTCTATCTGCAGATTCCCGTGGGACACGTGGAAGCCGGTCTGCGGACATACAATCTCTACAGTCCCTATCCGGAAGAGTTCAACCGTCAGGCGGTTTCCATCATTTCCCAGTACAATTTCTCCCCCACCCAGCTGTCCCATGACAATCTTGTGAAGGAAGGTAAGAATCCGGATACCATCTATATCACCGGCAACACCGCCATTGATGCACTGAAAACCACCGTCAGAGCCGACTACAGCCATCCCGAGCTGGACTGGGCAGAGGGTTCCCGGCTGATTATGATCACCGCCCACCGCAGAGAAAATCTGGGACAGCCCATGCACGCCATGTTCCGTGCCATCCGCCGGGTCATGGACGAGCATCCTGACGTAAAAGCCATCTACCCCATCCACATGAATCCGGTAGTCAGAGAAGCCGCTGCCGCCGAACTGGGTGACTGCGACCGAATCCGGATCATCGAGCCGCTGGAAGTGCTGGATTTCCACAACTTCCTTGCCCGCTCCTACATGATCCTGACCGACTCCGGCGGAATCCAGGAAGAAGCGCCCTCTCTGGGCAAGCCTGTGCTTGTCATGCGGGACACCACGGAACGTCCGGAAGGGATCGCCGCCGGTACGCTGAAGCTGGTGGGCACCGACGAGCAGGTGATCTACGACAACTTTACCCTGCTGCTGGACAATAAGGACGCCTACGACAGAATGTCCACCGCCTCCAACCCCTACGGCGACGGTCTTGCCTGCGCACGGATCGCGGATATTCTGGAATCCGGCAAAACTGACAGATAAGAGGATACAGATATGGTAAAAATCACCGGTCTGCAAAGCGGTATCGTTCTACAGAGAGACAACTCCAACCACTGTGACAGCTGGTTCACCCTGACAGGCGCCCCGGATGCTGTGGTTTCCGTGAATATCGGTACACTGACAGAAACGGAACCTGTGGAAAACTGCCGGAAATTCCACCTGACCGGCATCTGTACCGGCGGTCCCTACTCCCTGACGCTGACTGTCGGAGAAGATACTGCCGTTTTCACCGACCTGTATGTGGGGGATGTGTGGATTCTGGCAGGACAGTCCAACATGGACGGCTGCGGCTACTACAACAAAACCCTGGCAGACTTCACCCCCAATGAAGCTATCCGTTTCTACAGCATTGACGGGCAGTGGAAGGTGGGCGATCCCCGGCTTCACCAGAACCACCGCACGCCTGATGAATTTATCAAGCGGTATTTGGGTTACAACCTTGCCGAACACTGGCAGGATCGGGGTGTTGGTCCCGGTTATGCCTTTGCCAAAGCCATGCGGGAGAGAACCGGTGTGCCTCAGGGACTGATCGCCTGTGCCCTTGGCGGATCCGGTATGTGCCACTGGGATCCCGACGCACCCAGAGAACCGGAACCCAACCTATACGGCATCATGCTGCGGAAATATGCGGAATGCGGCGGCAATGCCAGAGGGATGTTCTGGTATCAGGGCTGTTCCGAAACCTCCCCGGACGGTGCAGAACACTTCACAGAGCGGATGATGCACTTTGTGTCCTCTTTCCGTAAAGAGATGCACCGCCCCGATATGGCCTTCGTGCAGGTTCAGATCTACCAGTATTTCTGCGCCGACCCTGCGGGAGACGGAGTCTGGAGCCTTGTCAGGGAAGCCCAGCGGACGCTGCATGAGCATATCGACAACATGGACACCGTTGCCGTCACCAATGCAGAACTGGCAGACGGAATCCATCTGGATGCAGGTTCTCATGAGATTCTGGGCAGAAATGCGGCGGAATCCATGTACCGGCTGTGCTTTGACCCCTGCGGCATGACCTCCACCCCTGCCCCCCAGCTGGATACTATCTATCCGGTGCATCAGGCAAACGATTTCGGACTGACACTGGCAGTAAAGTACAAGAACCTGAACGGCAGACTGACCAGCGAAGGACGCCCCACAGGATACGCCCTGTCCATAAGCCCCGACAAGCTGGACAGACGGCACATTTTCCGTGTGGATCTGCACAATGATACAGCCTACATACGGCACGAGATCCCCTGGGATCAGCTGAAGGACGGGTATCTGTTCTATATGTTCGGCAACGGTACATACGCCAACATCACCGACGAAGACGGCCGCCCGATCCCCGCCATGGGACCGATTGCGCTGAAGGAGTATCTGAAGTGAGATGAAAATGACAAAGGACTGTTTCTCCTGTGACGGGATGACAGTCCTTTTTCCATATTTATCTTCCGTAATAATCCGCAGAAGCCTTATAGA
>JAFZET010000288.1 GCA_017560565.1 Clostridia bacterium
GGAAACCGCCATGATCGGCCAGACGATAGCGGTGAAATATCCGATAAATTCCACCAGCTGCCCGGCGTCAAAGATATCTTTTTTCACAAGATACCCGCCGTAGCCAAGGATCACGCATATAATGGATTCCACAAACAGGGTGACCAGCACATTCAACAGGGTAGACAGCTTTGTGTGCGCCACATTGGTGTCTTCGTTGGTTTTATTGATTTTCCGGAAAGCCATCAGCTTCACGGTTTCCTTTACGAATGCCTTGATGACGGCGATGCCGGAAAAGGTTTCCTGGGCAAAATCGGAAAGGTCGGAAAAAGCCGCCTGTCTGGCATCCCAGCGTTTTTCCAGATGATGATCCAGCACCGCACCGATGGCCAGCAGAAACACCATGGGAACCATGGAAAACAGGGTCAGCAGCGGATGCATGGCAAACATCTTGGCAAGTGCCAGAATTCCCAGAAACAGGGCGTCATAGAACATGAGCACACCCCAGCCGAAGCAGTCCTGCACCGTTTCCAGATCGTTGGTGAACAGGGTCATCAGGTTGCCCACCTTATTGACCTGATAATACTGTTGGGACAGATCCTTGCAGTGGTCAAACATACGTCCCCGCAGATCGGTTTCCATGCGGATCGCGGCACCGCGGAAGCAGACACGCCACAGGAATCGTCCTATCACCATGCAGAGGATCACACCGATCATAGGCAGACAGACTTTATCCAGCAGATACGGCATATCGAAAGGAAGGGTCACGCCGTCTGCGGTTACGGTACCGTCGATCAGTCCGTTGACCACCATACGGTAAAACTCCGGAATGACCAGCTGCATATAATCCACCATCACAAGGGAGACAACACCCAGCAGCAGAACCGGCAGAAACCGGATATAATAACGATTGATATGCTTGCCGAAGAGCAAGGCTACCACCTCATTTCACAAAGAATATTGGGTACAGCTGCGCAGAAAAGCGGCGCCGGAAAGCTGTTACTTATCCTTTGCCGCAAGATTCTGTTATTCTGCCGCCAGCTTACGGATCAGATCAAAAGCAAACCGCAGATCCTCCATGGAGCAGTGGTTCTGGACAAAATGTGTGGTACAGCAGATCCAGCGCTTGCCTTTCAGAAGCCCGAACACCCGGCGGATCTCCGCTTCCAGCTTATCCTGGGGCATGATCCCCAGTGCCGTCTGGATGCACACACCGCCCAGAATGGCGAATTTATCCTGATACTTATCCAGATACAGATCATAGTCCATGCCTGCGCTTTCCTGCCAGGGATGCACCACATCCAGTCCCAGCTCTGCCACGCCGTCCGTTACCTTGCGGATGCATCCGTCGGAATGGAGACTGCAGAACACGCACTTGCTGTGGACAAAATCCACCACTTTTTTCATATTGGGATAGATGATCTCCCACCAGAGCTTCGGATTGAACATCAGATCCGCCTGTGCACCCCAGTCATCGGAAATGTGGATCATATCCGCACCCGCACGGATACAGTTGTCGGCAAAGCGGATCGTCCATTCTGCCTGACGGGCATAGATTTCTCCCAGCTCATCCGGATACATGGCCAGGTACAGCAGGTGGTTTTCTATGCCGAACACGCCGTTGAAGGCTTCAAAAAAACCGGGAGTCTGCACGTAGCAGAATCTATCTCTTTCCTTGTGAAAACGGATGGACTGGGCAATGTTTTCATAATCGCCGGGCACATCCGGATCCGTGAAGAAATCTGCATCCACCATGTTGTCCGGTGTCAGCTCCCCGTCCTCATCCCGCAGGGAATTCAGCACATCCCACCGGTAGCAGCCGGGACCGCCGAATATATGAGCCGCATCGAATTGGTATGCATCTTCAAAAGCCGCCACGGAACCGTAGTCCCGGGTGATCTCCTCGGAAAGATTGGCAGAAACCCATCCGTAGACGGGCACACGATCCACCGGTTTCCCCAGTATGGCATTCCGCACACGTTCTGTACTGTTCATAATATTTTCCTTTCAGTCAGGCAGATTTTCCGAGGGAGATATTCCCTCTTCTGTATGGAGTTTTATAATTTTTTCCATTATAACACATCCGGTCGTTTTTGTCCATTCCCGCAGGCGAGATTTTTGGATACCGCATTGCTTTTTATACGGTGATATGTTATAATCAAGAAAAAATACGACATCCTGTCAATATCATACTGTAAGGGAGATTTGTATGCTTACGAAAGAAAACATCACTTCCGTAAAGGGCAGAGGCTTTCTGCTGAACCGCGGAACAGAGTGCTTCTCCGGACGTATTGTGCCGGTCGGCGGTGCCTATACCGCAGAGGATCTGGAAACCATCGCACAGTGTGCGAAAAAATACGGCAGCGGCGAGGTTCTCTTCACCAGCCGTCTCTGTGCCGAAATTCCGGGCATTCCCTATGAATCCATTCCCGATGCAGAAGCGTTTCTGGCAAAGCACGGTCTTGCCTTTGGCGGAACCGGTGCCAAGGTTCGTCCCGTTACCGCCTGCAAGGGTACCACCTGCGTTTACGGAAACATCGACACCCGTGCGCTGGCGGCAGAGATCCATGAAAAATTCTATGTGGGATACAAAGATGTAAAACTACCCCACAAGTTCAAGATCGGGGTGGGTGGTTGTCCCAACAGCTGCATGAAGCCCTCTCTGAACGATGTGGGCATTGAAGGCAACAAGGAATTCTCGTTTGATGGCGATAAATGCCGTGCCTGCGGAAAATGCGGGGTTCTGGAGGTCTGCCCGGTAAAGGCTGTGACCAAAGACGGCAAGGCATCCATTGACATGACAAAATGCATACGCTGCGGGCTGTGTGTCGGCAAGTGTCCTTTTGACGCAGTTCCGAAAACAGCGGAAGCGGTCTGCACGATCTATGCCGGCGGCACCTGGGGGAAATACCAGAGAATCGGCACGCCCCTTTCCCGTCGGGTACCCGCAAGCGAAGCCGCAGACTATGTAGAACGGATCTTCCTCTGGTACAAAGAAAACGGCTATGTGAAGGAACGGCTGGGTGCCGCCATTGACCGGATTGGTCTGGATGCTTTTGACAAGGCTGTTCTGGACGGAGATCTGCTGGAAAGAAAAGAGGAAATTCTTGCCGCTCCTCTGAAAGAACGGGAATGAGAAAGCTCTTTCTGCTCCTGCTGCCCGTACTCCTGTTTCTGGCAGGCTGTCGGAATGGAAATGCTTCCTCTGAAAGCCTGCCTGTATCCGAGCCGGAGCGGGTGGCTGTGCTCTTCTCTTCTCTGGCGGAGATCTGGCTGGAGGCAGGGGGAGAGATTGCTGTTACTGTGGGCGAAACGGTGGAACGGGGATTTGCGCCGCCGGGAACGCCTCTTGTGGACGAAGGTGCCGGAAAGACGGTGAATCTGGAGCTGCTGATTTCGCTGGAACCGGATTTTGTGATCTGTTCTGCCGATATTCCTGCACAGGTTCAGGCAGCGGAGGTTCTGGAAAAAGCCGGAATCCCCGCCATGCTCTGCCGGGTGGAAAGCTTCGCCGATTATCTGACGGTGCTGTCCGACATGGCAGTGATTACGGGACAGCCGGAAAAAGCCGAAGCCTGTTCCGTCATGGCGGCTGAAGCGGCGGAAATTCTTGCTTCTGTCCGGAGCGAGGAAACCAAAAGGATCCTGTTTATCCGGGCGGGTTCTACGGACGCCTCCACCAAAGCCAAGCGGGCAGAGGATCACTTTGCCTGTGCCATGCTGGAGGAATTTGGCTGCTGGAATATTGCCGCCGATACGCCGGAGCTGCTGGACGGGCTGAGTATGGAAACCATTCTTCTTGCCGATCCGGACTATATTTTCTTCTCCCTCATGGGGAAGGAGGAAACGGCACTGGCCCATGTACAGTCCCTGCTTGCGGGGGATACCTGGGGGCGGCTTTCCGCTGTACGGGAGGGCAGAGTCGCCATTCTGCCCAAGGAGCTGTTCCACTACAAACCCTGCAGCCGCTGGCCGGAAGCCTACCGGTATCTGGCTGATATTCTCTCTGCGGATGGTGAGGCATGAAAAAAACGATTTCCGGCGGCGTCCTGTACGGATGCCTGACTGCCGGTATACTTATGACGGCGGTACTGTCTCTTTTCTTCGGCAGTGCCGCTTTTTCGCCTGAGGAGCTGCAAGGTGCGCTTCTGGGCAGACCGGGATATGAAACCGCCCGGTTTATCCTGTTCTCCCTGCGCTTCCCACGGCTTCTGGCTGCCATGATCGCCGGGACGGGGCTGGCTGTGTCCGGTGTGCTTTTGCAGAACATCATGGGGAATCCCCTTGCCAGTCCCAACACCATCGGTGTGAATGCCGGTGCGGGGCTGACCGTGGTGCTTACCCTTTCCCTGTTTCCGACTGCTCTGGCTGTTCTTCCCTTTGCGGCTTTTCTGGGGGCTTTTGGCACCTCCCTTCTGATTCTGGCGGTTTCCCGCAGGGCAGGGGGCAGCAAAGCCACTGTGGTTCTGGCAGGGGTTGCCTGTACCACGCTGTTTCAGGCTGTGATCTCCTTTTTTTCCACCCTGGATACGGATGTACTCAGTCTGTATACCGCCTTTTCCATCGGCAGTCTGCAGGGCGTTTCCCTTGCAGAAATCCTTCTGCCGGGGGTGCTTGTCCTGATCTGTCTGGCGGCTTCCCTGCTTCTTTCCGGTAGGATCGCAGTGCTGTCTCTGGGGGATGCCATTGCCGCTTCCCTGGGGGTGCGTGTCATGCGGATGCGGACGGTCTGTCTGCTCCTTGCCAGCATGAGCGCAGCGGCTGTGGTCAGCTATGCGGGGCTTCTCGGTTTTGTGGGATTGGTGGTGCCGCACATCACCCGAAAACTGGCGGGGTATGAGATCCGGCATCAGCTGGGTGTCTCGGCGCTGTTGGGTGCCCTTCTGGTGATGCTTTCCGATCTTGCCGGACGGGTTCTCTTTTCGCCCTCCGAGATCTCCGTAGGCATTCTCATGGCACTGATCGGTGCACCGTTCTTCTTTGGACTGCTGCTGAAACGAAAGGAGTTTCC
>JAFZET010000289.1 GCA_017560565.1 Clostridia bacterium
GCTTGCCGGGCAGGGCAGCCTGCAGTTCCGCCAATACGCAAACCGTGCCGAACAGGGCGTGCAGGTCGTTCATGCCTTCGTGGGTATCCGCATCGATTTCTTCCAGATACTGCATCTGGATCCCCGCAAAGTCTGCCAGTGCCTGCTTGGCTTCCCAGAAACGGTGGGGCGTCTGGCGGGTGGCTCTGTTCAGGGCGAATACCCAGTCAATTTCCCGAAATCCGATGCTTCTGCCGAAGGCACCGCCCAGACCGCCCGCATTCCACAGGTGCAGGCAGGTGTCGATCAGCTTTTCGGGATACCGCTGGGGACGCTTGGCGTATTCCATGTTGAACATATAATGGAACCAGCCGTACAGGTGGTGGCACACGGGATCCGCTCCCGGATGCACTTCCCGGCTGTCGATCCGTCCGGGGTCGTTTGCGGAATAGCCAATGGTCCCCTTGCGGCTCATGCCGTAGTCCGGGTCCACGTGATCCCACAGCCAGTCAAAATACCAGGTCTGCCATTCTTCGTCCGCACAGCCGGAAAGCTGCATGGCAGTATATACCCCCGCCCCCTGATGGGAGTTGTTCCAGGGAGAGCCTTCCCAGTTCAGGTTTTCCAGCAGGTCATACAGCCCCTCTTTCGTCCTGTAGGGAGCCAGGAAAGGAGAGGGAATCCCCTCAGCGGAGTACGGTTCCGCATCCAGAATCTGCAGGGCAGCGGTGCAGTGGGCGGTGGTATGCAGCACATGATGGGTAGGCTCGGTAAAGCTGCCGTCTTCCTTCCGGAGGCTGAGCAGAGCCGCTGCCATCTTCGCCTTCATGGGATCGTTTGCCTTTGGCAGTCTGCCAATGGTGTACAGGATATTGATAGCATCCGCACAGCCGTATTCGTTGATGCCCATCTGTCGGGTCTGCTTTTCGTTCTGCCAGAGCCACCGGCAATAGGCACCGTCTCCCAGATGATGCTTTTCGGTGACATAGGCGATCTTCTCCACCGCTCTGTCCATGGTGGTGCCATTCAGTTCAACCTGAATATCGTTCAGAGTTTCAGCCATAGTTCAGTCTCCTTATCGGATAGTTTCAGAAACAGAAACCGGGTGTCAGTTTTTCTTCAGGCGGTTCTTCCATTCGGGGATGTCGTGGCGGATCATGCCTACAATGATGGAAATGATGATGCAGACTTCCGTGATCACGCCGGTCATGGAGCCGCTGATTGCGTTGTACGCCAGCCACAGCGGGTCATTGGGCAGGGAGATGAGCCGTACCATGGCGGCAGAGGAGGCACGGGTGGCAAATGTGGTCAGGATCATCCCGATGAAGGGAAGCAGGCTGGTCCAGCCGCCCCATGTGAGCGCCGTTGCCGCAGCGGACATCACGAGGAACACGGGGATCCAGCCGATCCAGTCGGCGATCTTTCCGGCTTTGGTATCCTCGCCCCGTCCCGCAAATACAATGCACCGCAGAGCACCCACCAGATTCAGCGCCGCACCGGACAGTGCCCCCAGCACGGCAAAATGTGCCATCCAGCAGGTAGTGGAGAACAGCTGCCAGAGCAGGATATGCTTTCTCACCTTGCACTGGTAGCTGATGATGGTTGCGGCGATCCCGAACAGACCGATGACCTCCGCAATGATTTCTTGTGTAGTCATATATCAGATTCCTGTATGTTTTCAAACAGCAAAAGGGGGAAAGCACAGCCTCCCCCCTGTCCTATTGCAATTACAGATCGATGGTAACTTCGTGACCGCAGGCGTTGGAGCGGATGATACCGTCAATGATCGCCTGGTTGTACAGGATCTGGCTGGTGGGGATGGGAGCAACCTTGTCACCCATGCAGGCATCCACAAACGCACGAACCTTACATTCAAACATATTGGTCTTTACATTGTTGCCTTCGATTTCGATGGGAGTAGCAGTCTGCTGACCGTTTTCGTCGTCCTTGTACAGGATCAGATCACCGGCAGCGCCGTCCCAGCAGCAGCCCACGGGAGCCTTGACCTTCAGACCTGCATCGGTACCGAAGAACATGGAGTCACCGGTGGTGTCCATATTCATAGCCCAGGAGGCACGGTAGTCGATCACAACGTCGCCTTCGCAGCGGATCATAGCCATAGCGAAGTCATCGTCTACAGTGAAGCGGTCAGCGTCCTTGTACTTGTCGGGGTTCTTACCGAAGTGAGCGGTCATCTTACCGGAAACGGTCAGCGGCTTGGGATAACCGATGGAGTTCAGCGCAAAGTCCAGACCGTAGCAGCCGATGTCACCAACGCAGCCCACAGCAGCCTTGTCCTTTTCGATGAAGGTGTGACCGGGGATACCCTTTACTCTGCCGCCGCCTACTACTACATAGTAGATCTGACCCAGAACGCCGGAGTCGATAACTTCCTTAACCTTCTTTACGTTGGCGCCGTAACGGGGCTGGAAACCAACGGATACGAAGTGACCGGTTGCCTTTTCCACAGCTACGATGGCCTTGGCTTCGTCCAGGGTTACGCACAGGGGCTTTTCCAGCAGAACGTCCTTGCCGGAAGTCAGTGCGCAGATGGCGGGACCGGCGTGCTGGCTGTTGTAGGTACAGATGGAAACGGCGTCAATGTCCTTGCGGGCACACAGTTCTTCGTGGGTTTCGTAAGCGGTGGCTTCGGTCCAGCCGAATTCGTCCAGGAACGCTCTTGCCTTGCCGGGAATGATGTCAGCACCTGCTACCACTTCCACGTCGTCAAAATTCTTGTACGCTCTTGCGTGCGCGTGGGCAATCCCACCGGTACCGATAATACCAATCCGCAGCTTCTTCTTGGTTTCTGCCATGTCTTTGTCCTCCGTTTTTTGTATAGAGAGTATTTTTTTGTTTTCTTTTATTTTTCCGGGGGCACTTTTGGGAAAAGTTCCCCCGGGCCCCCTCAAAACCTTTTAAGCTATGAGGGGGGAAATTTTGTTTGTGCAGATCCGGGTGCGCTGGTTTTTTGTTTTCTGCAGCAGTGTTCGGGCGAAAATGGTTTTGTACAGCGGCTTCGCGCCTTTTGACCTTGCAGTATCTCCGTGCTTCGCACTGGTTTGGGTCGGGTAGGTGAGCGGTCAAGTTCGGCGTTGGTTGGGTGCAAATTTATGTTGGTAAAGATTGTTCGTTACGTCAGCAAAACCAACGTCCTACCGCACCAAACTGCATCACGCAATCGGAAACGGTCTGTGGCGACCAGGGTTGCCGGCCCCTGGGAGCTCACTTCACTATTTCTTATAGGTTGGATCGCTCATCGATCTATGCAGATGGAATTGCAAAGACTATATCCAGTTAAAACCCTTTTTAAAGTTCTTTGCCAAGCTTTCTTTCAAGAAAGCGTCCCCGTCTCCTCTCCCAAACGTCAGCACCTGCTCAAAGATCCACAGCCACTTCGCCGCCGCAGGCATTGGAGCGGATGATGCCGTCGATGATGGCCTGGTTGTAGATGATCTGGCTGGTGGGGATGGGGGGGATTTTGTCACCCAGGCAGGCGTCCACGAAGGCACGAACCTTCTTTTCAAACATGAATTCGTCTTCTTCGGTGCCTTCCACCGGGATGACGGTCTGGGTCTGTACACCGTTTTCGTCGTCCTTGATCAGCACCAGATCCCCGGCTTCGGAGTCCCAGCAGCAGCCAACGGGTGCCTTGACCTTCAGACCGGCGTCGGTGCCGAAGAACATGGTGTCTCCCGTGGTGTCCATGTGCATCGCCCAGGACGCACGGTAGTCGATCACGATATCGCCCTCACAGCGGATCAGTGCCGCAGCAAAGTCGTCGTCCACTGTGAACTTGCCGATCTGGTTTTTGTCCCAGTACTTGGAGGGGGTCTCGCCGAAATGGGCAAACAGCTTGGCGGAAACGGTCTGGGGCTTGGGGTATCCCATGGCGCTCATGACCAGATCCAGACCATAGCAGCCGATGTCGCCCACGGCACCCACCACTGCCTTGTCCTTCTGGACGTAAGTATGACCGGGAATCCCCATGACACGACCGCCGCCTACCACTACATAATAAATCTGACCCAGTACCCCGGAGTCTACCACTTCCTTGATCTTTTTGAAGTTGGCGCCGTAGCGGGGCTGGAAACCGACGGTGACAAAGTGACCGGTTCTGGCTTCCGCTTCCCGGATGGCTCTGGCTTCGTCCATGGTCACGCACATGGGCTTTTCCAGAAGAACGTCCTTGCCGTGCTCCAGGGCACAGATGGCGGGAGCGGCGTGCTGGCTGTTGTATGTACATACGGAAACGGCGTCAATGTCTTCTCTGGCGCACAGCTCTTCGTGGGTCTCGTAGGCATCTGCATCCGTACAGCCGTAATGATCCAGAAATTCTCTGGCCTTGCCGGGCACAATGTCCGCCGCCGCCACGATTTCCACATCGTCGAATTGTTTATATGCATCGATGTGCCGGCAGGCAATCCATCCGGTACCGATGATCCCGATTCTCAGTTTCTTCATACTATGTATCCTTTCCGCATATGCGGGTTATGGTTTGGTTCATTATACCACGACAGCCCGGAATTGTCCACCGATTTTGACAAAAAAATCCGGCTGATATACTACCAACCGGACAAATGACGTCTGATTCTTATTTCTTACTTCTTATTTCTCACCTCTTAATTCGCTCCCGCATTCCCCTGCCAGCGGACATACCTCGCACCGGGGGCGGCGTGCATCGCAGTATTCCCGCCCGAACAGCACCATTCTGTGGCAGTAGTCGCTCTGCTCGGCTTTGGGCACGATGCCGTCCATGATCCGCTCCACTTTTGCGGGATCCTTCAGCGTTTCCGGGTAGAAACCCAGCCGACCGCATATCCGGATACAGTGGGTGTCCGCCACGATTCCCGGCAGGCCATAGGCGTCGCCCCTGACCAGATTGCCAATCTTGCGTCCCACGCCGGGGAGAGACAGCAGATCTTCCATTGCTTCCGGCACGCATCCGCCGAAATCGGTCATGATCTTTCGGGCAGAGTTCACCAGATTCTCGGACTTGACCCGCCAGAAACCGCAGGAGCGTATGTATTCCCCCACCTCTGCAGGTTCCGCCAGTGCCATGGCTGCCGCATCGGGGAAGCGTGCGAACAGTGCCGGGCAGACCTTGTTCACCCGCTCGTCGGTGCACTGGGCGGACAGCACCCCCATGACCAGAAGCCGCCATGGGTCGCCTTCCCAGGTCAGGGAGCACAGGGCGTCGGGGTAGCATTCCTGCAGAATGGCATGGATTTTCTGGATATCGGGCATGGCGTACGCTTCTCCTTCTTTCTCTTTTTTCGGTATTTTCGTTTTTGGTTTTCGCTTACAGCGGTATGGGTTTGCTTTTGCTGCTTTTTGGTTTGTTTTTTCTTTTTTGGCTTACAGCGGGGTGGTTACACTTTGACCAAAGTGAGGGGGTGGCTTTCCAGCCGGGACTCAGAGGGTGAAAGGAGGAGACTTCGGCAGTCTCCCCCTCTCACCCTCCGAGACCTCCCCTCTCCCCCTCTTGCCGGTAATGTAGCCGGAGAGGATACCAACTCTTTAGTATACGTGTTAGTATACGTGTATGGTAGGTATTCCCATCCCCCTATCAACATTCCGTACATCCTCAGTGCGCAGCACCTGAGCCTGGATAAGTGGGGGTGGGTGGGAGGTCTCGGA
>JAFZET010000290.1 GCA_017560565.1 Clostridia bacterium
AAACTTGATGCTGTCGTCAGAAAGACCGGAAGCGCATTGATACTGCATGATTTTTCATCCTTTCATAGATGTAGTCACAATTTCCCAATTTACTGTTATTGTAACACTATATGGGTGGAATGTCAATATTTTTTCCGTTTTTGCCATCTGTACAAATCACCCTTAGAGATTATCCACAAGAAAAAAGGCGGACTGTGCGGAAATTTGTCCCTTGCCCCACTTGACGATAACAGCAAATTTGGGTATAATATCATTGTAAGGCTTTCTGTGACTGACGGATATGCGTTCGGACGCAGCGGAAATGACCGCAATGAAGCAGATTTTGCCTTGGCTGACCAAGCCTGCCGACCGTCTGGGCATTCCGTTCAAGGGAACGGCATTTTTGCTGTTCCGGGGGAGCGGTATGCCTTTTTGATTTTTATACTATACTATTTTTTGCGAGGTATCATCATGGCCAAAAAAGTTGCCATTCTCATGGGCAGTGATTCTGACCTGCCGGTAGTGGAAAAAGCATTCGCCGTTCTGGATTCCTTTGGTGTGGAATATACCGCCAGAGTTCTTTCCGCCCACAGAACCCCTGCGGAAACCGCCGCATTCATCTCTTCTGCCGAGGAAAACGACTATGGCGTGGTTCTGGCTGCTGCCGGGATGGCCGCCCATCTGGCCGGTGCCTGTGCTGCCAATACTACCCTGCCTGTGATCGGGATCCCCGTCAAGGGCGGTGCCATGGATGGTCTGGACGCTCTGCTGGCTACTGTGCAGATGCCCAGCGGTATTCCCGTTGCCACTGTTGCCCTGAACGGTGCTGCCAACGCCGCTCATCTTGCCTGTCAGATCCTCGCCCTCTCCGATGCAGAGCTCTCTGCAAAAATCAAAGACTCCAGAAAGAAAGCAGCGGATGCAGTTCTGGCAAAGGACGCTGCCCTGCAGGAAAAACTGGCCAAGTGAGCTTTTGGTATTCTGAACGAATCTGACGGAAAAGGAGCATAGTGTATGCGTTACCCGTTTCTGCGATATCCAGGTTTCCGGATGAAGGCTGTAACCCTCAGTTATGACGACGGCGTGATCTATGACAAAAAGCTCATTGAGATCATGTCGGCACACGGACTGAAAGGTACCTTCAACATCAACGGCGGTCTTTTCGCTTCCCGTCCCGGTGAACGGCGCATGACTGCCGAAGAAGCCATTGCACTCTATACTTCCACCGGCAATGAAGTGGCTGTACACGGCTACAGGCATCTGTCTCTGGCAGAAGTAGATTCTGCCATGGCAGTAAACGACGTTCTGACGGACCGGATCGCACTGGAAAAACTCCTCGGTATTCCCGTGAAGGGGATGGCTTATGCCAACGGCAGCTACAGTGATACCGTGGCGGAAATCCTGAAGACCTGCGGCATTGTGTATTCCCGCACCACCGTTTCCACCGAAAAATTTGATATCCCCACCGACTGGCTCCGACTGCCCGCCACCTGCCACCACGGCAACCCCCGGCTGATGGAACTGGCAAAGCAGTTTATCGAAGCACCGCAGGGACGGTACTACTGGTCCCACACCCCGCAGCTGTTCTACCTCTGGGGGCACAGCTACGAATTCAACGACAACGACAACTGGCATATCATTGAAGAATTTGCTTCCTATGTGGGCGGCAGAGACAATGTATGGTATGCGACCAATATGGAAATTTACAACTATGTAAAGGCGTATGAAGCCCTGCAGTTTGCCGCCGATGGTTCCTTTGTGTACAATCCCGGTGCGCAGGATGTTTTCATCAACTACATCGGACGGGAATTTCTGATCCCCTCCGGCAAAGTCGTGTCTTTACAGTGAACAAAAATATAATTAAAATACTCTCCGGAGGTAATCTTACATGAAGAGTTTCAGCGAAGCGTACAAGGAAGCCGGTGTGGATATTACTGCGGGTTATACTGCAGTGGAACTGATGAAGTCCCACATCGCCCGTACCATGACAGCAGGTGTCTGTGACAAGATCGGCGGTTTCGGCGGTCTGTTTGACCTGGGCGTGATGATGAAGAAGTACGGCATCACCGATCCCATTCTGGTTTCCGGCACCGACGGCGTTGGTACCAAGATCCGTCTGTCCATGCTGATGGATAAGCACGACACCGTGGGCATCGACTGCGTTGCCATGTGCGTAAACGACATCATCTGCTGCGGCGCCCGTCCCCTGTTCTTCCTGGACTACATCGCCTGCGGCCGCAACATACCGGAAAAGATTGCCTCTCTGGTTTCCGGTGTAGCGGAAGGCTGTGTACAGGCAGACTGTGCCCTGATCGGCGGCGAAACTGCCGAACATCCCGGTCTGATGCCCGAAGACGATTACGACCTGGCCGGTTTTGCCGTCGGTATTGCAGACCGCAGCCGGATTCTGGACAATACCGCCACCTGTGCCGGCGATATCCTGATCGGTCTGCCCTCCAGCGGTTTCCATTCCAACGGTTTCTCTCTGGTGCGCAAGGTATTCGACATTGAAAATGCTGACCTGAGTGCTCCCGTGGCCGAACTGGACGGCAAGAGCCTGGGCGAAGTTCTGCTGACTCCCACCAGAATCTACGTAAAGCCTGTACTTGCCATGCTGGACGAAGTAAAGGCCAAGGGGATCTCCCACATCACCGGCGGCGGCTTCTACGAAAACATTCCGAGATGCCTGCCCGATGGTCTGTCTGCCAAGATCGATTCTGCTGCTATCCGCACCCCTGCCGTATTTGATCTGCTGCAGAAGAAGGGCGGCGTGGACCGCAGAGATATGTTCAACACCTTCAACATGGGCGTTGGCATGAGCATCACCGTAGACAAGAACGATGCCGACCGCGCCGTGGAAATCCTGAAGGCAAACGGCGAAGACGCATACATCATCGGTGAAGTGGTTGCCGGTGACGAAGGCGTGATCTTCGCATAAGGTGGATCCATGGCTGAAATGAAGAAAATTGCCGTATTCGTATCCGGCGGCGGGACCAATCTGCAGGCACTGATCGATGCGGAGAAGGTTGGTGGGCTTGGCAATGGGAAGATCACGCTGGTGGTTGCTTCCAAGCCCGGTGTGTATGCCCTGGAGCGTGCCGCACAGAACGGTATTGCTTCCGTGGTTCTGCCCCGCAGGGAATACGACAGCATTGCTGCCTATTCCAAGGTGCTGGCAGATACCTGTGTGGAAGCCGGGATCGATCTGATCGTACTGGCAGGCTTCCTGACCATTTTTGACGAGCAGGTTTATGAAAAGTTCCCCAACCGGATCCTGAATGTACATCCGGCTCTGATCCCTTCCTTCTGCGGCAAGGGTTACTACGGTCTCCACGTGCACGAAGCAGCTCTGGAAAAGGGTGTGAAGGTTTCCGGCGCTACGGTACACATTGTTACGCCCGAATGCGATGCAGGTCCCATCGTTCTGCAGAAGGCTGTGGATGTGCTGGATGACGATACCCCCGAAACCCTGCAGAAACGGATCATGGAACAGGCAGAATGGAAAATTCTGCCGGAAGCGGTCAGACTGTTCTGTGACGATAAACTCACCGTTGTCAACAACAAGGTCTATAAAAAAGGAGAATGAGGATGAAGATTTCTTCCATTGCAAGCGAACTGAACTCCCTTGCCTACCACGGCAGAGGGATCATCATCGGCAAGAGCGCAGACGGCAAAAAGGCCGTTACCGCCTATTTCATCATGGGCAGAAGCGTGAACAGCCGCAACCGCGTTTTCGTAGCGGAAGGCGATGCCATGCGTACCAAGGCTTTTGACGAATCCAAGATGGTTGATCCCCATCTGATCATTTACTACCCTGTACGTGTGCTGGGCAACAAGACCATCGTGACCAACGGCGACCAGACCGACACCATCTATGAACTGATGGACAAGCAGATGACCTTTGAACAGGCTCTGCGCACCCGTGAATTTGAAGACGACAAGCCCAACTTTACCCCCCGTATCTCCGGTATCATCCATCACGAAAAGGGCGACATGAACTATGCCATGTCCATCCTGAAGAGCGCCGAGGGTGACGACAGCTCCTGCGAACGGTTCACCTACGCTTACTCCAACCCCATCGCAGGTCGTGCCAAGTTCATCCACACCTACAACGGTGACGGTAATCCCCTGCCCTCCTTTGAAGGGGAGCCCAAGACCCTGGAACTGCCCGATATGGACATCGATGCCCTGACCGACCTGATCTGGACCAATCTGAACGAAGACAACAAGGTATCTCTGTTTGTCCGTTATATCGACCTGGCAACCGGCGAAGCAGACACCAGAATTGTAAATAAGAACGCATAATCCGGAGGAAACAGAAATGAAAGAATTTGAACTGAAGTACGGCTGCAACCCCAATCAGAAGCCTTCCAAGATTTATATGCAGGACGGCTCCGAGCTGCCCATCGAAATTCTCAACGGCCGTCCCGGCTACATCAACTTTCTGGACGCCTTCAACTCCTGGCAGCTGGTCAAGGAACTGAAGGAAGCCACAGGGCTTCCCGCTGTTACCTCCTTCAAGCATGTTTCTCCCACCTCCGCCGCTGTGGGTATTCCCCTGCCCGAAAAGCTGAAGAAGGCCTGCTTTGTAGACGACATCGAAGGGCTGGATGACTCCCCCATCGCCTGCGCTTACGCAAGAGCAAGAGGCACTGACAGAATGTGCTCCTTCGGAGACTGGGTTGCTCTTTCCGAGGTTTGCGATGCTACTACCGCAAGCATGATCAAGCGTGAGGTTTCCGACGGTGTTATTGCCCCCGGTTACGAACCCGAAGCACTGGAAATCCTCAAGGGCAAGAGAAAGGGTTCCTATAATATCGTACAGATCGACCCGAACTATGTTCCCGCGGAAATCGAAACCAAGCAGGTATACGGCATCACTTTCCAGCAGGGCAGAAACAACTTCAAGATCGACAGCGAACTGCTTGGCAATATCGTAACTGCCAACAAGGATATGCCCGAATCCGCTGTACGCGACCTGATCATCGCTCTGATCACCCTGAAGTACACCCAGTCCAACTCCGTATGCTTCGCCGTTGACGGTCAGGCTATCGGTGTAGGCGCCGGTCAGCAGTCCAGAGTACACTGCACCAGACTGGCTGGCGGCAAGGCGGACACCTGGTTCCTGCGCCAGAGCGACAAGGTGCTGAACCTGCCCTTCAAGTCCACCCTGGGTCGTCCCGACAGAGACAATGTGATTGACGGCTACATCAACCAGAACGAAGAAGATGTATGCGCTGACGGCAACTGGCAGAAGTATTTCACCGAGCAGCCCGAACCCTTCACCAAGGAAGAACAGAGAGCCTATCTGGACACCATCGACGGTGTTGCTCTGGGTTCCGACGCCTTCTTCCCCTTCAGCGACAACATTGAACGGGCAAAGAAGTCCGGCGTAAAGTACATTGCAGAACCCGGCGGATCCATCCGTGACGATCTGGTCATCGAATGCTGCGACAAGTACGGCATGGCTATGTGCTTCACAGGCATGAGACTGTTCCACCATTGATGCAAATGTGACGAAATCCAAATATTTCGTTCGGTTGATTTGCATCATAAAAATTCTTTTGACACCGGGACCCAACCCGTTGTCATCGGCTTCGCCGAACAAGAATTTTTCATAGAATTTTCCGAGCGGAATTTGGTAGGACTATGGCTTTTTCAAGCGGTTTTACCGGATTCCGCTGGGTGCGTTATTCAGAAATTCAAAAAAACGGAGATAAATGACTATGACTGTACTGTTGATCGGCTCCGGCGGCAGAGAGCACACCATTCTGAAAAAGCTGGCCGAAAGTCCGGAAATTGACAAGCTGTATGCCATTCCCGGCAACGGCGCCATGACCGATATCGCAGAATGCGTTTCCATTGGTGTGAAGGATCTGGATGCCATAACCGCTTTCGCCAAGGAACACAAGGTGGATTTTGCTGTGGTTGCCCCCGATGATCCGCTGGTGCTGGGTCTTGTGGACTGTCTGGAAGGCATTGGCATTCCCTGCTTCGGTCCGAGCAAGCTGGCGGCTGAAATTGAGGGAAGCAAGGTGTTCTCCAAGAACCTGATGAAAAAATACGGCATTCCCACCGCCGCTTATGAAGTTTTCGACAACATTGAAGACGCTCTGAAATATGTGGACACTGCTGAGCTGCCTCTGGTTGTCAAAGCGGACGGGCTGGCGCTGGGCAAGGGTGTTCTGATCTGCCAGACCACTCTGGAAGCCATTGCCGCCCTGCGGGAGATCATGGAAGACAAAATCTTCGGTGCTTCCGGCAGCCGTGTAGTAATCGAAGAATTCCTCACCGGTCCCGAAGTTTCCGTACTGTCCTTCACCGACGGCAAGGTGGTTGTTCCCATGGTTTCCTCCATGGACCACAAGCGTGCTGGCGACAATGACACCGGGCTGAACACCGGCGGTATGGGTACGGTAGCCCCCAACCCCTACTACACCGAAGAAGTGGCAAAGGAATGCATGGAAACCATCTTCCTGCCTACCATGAACGCCATGAATGCGGAAGGACGCACCTTCAAGGGCTGTCTGTACTTCGGTCTGATGCTGACCCCCAAGGGACCCAAGGTAATCGAATACAACTGCCGTTTCGGTGATCCTGAAACCCAGGTGGTTCTGCCTCTGCTGGAATCCGATCTGTTCACCATCATGAAGGCGGTTGCCGAAGAAAAGCTGGCGGAAACCGAAGTGAAGTTCCGTGACGGTCATGCCTGCTGTGTGATCCTGGCTTCCAACGGATATCCCAAGAAGTACGAATCCGGCTTCCCCATCACCATGCCGGAAACCCTGAAGCACGGCGCCCAGGTTTATGTTGCCGGAGCCAAGAGAGCCGAAGACGGCACACTGCTGACTGCCGGCGGACGGGTACTGGGTGTGACTGCCGTGGCGGATTCCCTGAAGGAAGCCATCGCCAATGCTTATGACGCTGCGGCGGATGTAACCTTTGAAAACGCATACAAGAGAAACGACATCGGCGCCAGAGCCATGGCTGCCTATGAAAACAAGGGAGAATAAAACCAATGGTATATCGCATTTATGTAGAAAAAAGAGCCGGTCTGGCAGTGGAAGCCGATGCCCTGCTGTCGGACATCCACGCTTTTCTGGGGATCAAATCTGTGGAAAACCTGCGGCTGATCAATCGGTATGATGTGGAAAACATCACCCCCGAGCTGTTCGCTTACGCCGGCACCACTGTATTCTCCGAACCGCAGGTGGATGTAACCTATGATACTCTGCCCGCAAAGGACGGCGACACCGTATTTGCCGTGGAATACCTGCCCGGTCAGTACGACCAGAGAGCCGACTCCGCCGCTCAGTGTATCCAGATCATCTCTCAGGGCAACCGTCCGGAAGTCCGTACCGCCAAGGTGTACATCCTCTCCGGCAAGCTGACCGATGAGGAACTGGCTGCTGTCAAAAAGTATGTTATCAACCCTGTGGAAGCCAGAGAAGCCGGGCTGGAAGAAAAAGAAACCCTTGCCGCTGTTTACGATGTTCCCGCTGATGTGGAAGTGATGGACGGCTTCCTGGCACTGGATGAAGCCGGTCTGGCTGCCTTTGTAAAGCAGTACGGTCTGGCAATGGACGTAGACGACCTGCGTTTCCTGCAGAACTACTTCAAGACCGAAAACCGTGAACCCACCATCACCGAAATCCGTATGACTGACACCTACTGGTCCGACCACTGCCGTCATACCACTTTCCTGACCACCATCGACAGCGTTTCCTTTGAAGACGAACTGCTGCAGAAGACTTTTGAAGAATACAAGGCTACCCGTACCGCACTGGGCAGAGAAAAGAAGCCCATGAACCTGATGGACATCGGTACCATCGCAGGCAAGGCACTGAAGGCTGCCGGGAAGCTGGACAAGCTGGATGAATCCGAAGAAATCAACGCCTGCACTGTCAAGATGGAAGTAAACGTGGACGGCAAGCCTGAAAAGTGGCTCCTGCTGTTCAAGAACGAAACCCACAACCATCCCACCGAAATCGAGCCCTTCGGCGGTGCGGCTACCTGTATCGGCGGTGCGATCCGTGACCCCCTGTCCGGCCGTTCCTATGTATACGCCGCCATGCGTGTGACCGGTGCCGCTGATCCCACCCGTCCCGTATCTGAAACTCTGACCGGCAAGCTGCCCCAGAAGAAGCTGGTGACCACCGCTGC
>JAFZET010000032.1 GCA_017560565.1 Clostridia bacterium
CCCTACAACCACTTCACCGCCGGAAGCTTCGGCAAACAGCTTCGGGTAGTTATTGGCGTGCCATTCGTCCAGAAAATAATCGATAAATCCAACTTTCATGTTTTTGTATCCTTTCAGGAAGATTTTTTTATTTTTTCAGTCCCATTTCCGCCACAGGAAGATTCTCGAAGTCCGGAAGTTCGGCAAACACGGGGCTGTCGGGGGCAAAGGTACAGCTTGCCATGTCCAGACCCGCGGCTTCGGCAGTGGTGAATACGGGATTGTTTTCCACTTTGCTGTAGTCGTACACAGACTGTGCGATTCTGCCCATACTGCCCTGTGCATCGATGATGATATTGCCGGACACTTCGGAATAGGCAGGGTTGATGGGGAAATCCGGTTCGTTGTATTTCTCAAAATCGAAAAGGATCTTCGACAGCAGCGGATATTTTTCCTTCCAGATCCCTTTGTCATAGGGAACCGACCTCAGGTGCTGCCAGTGGGGAGCATCCGGTTTATTGACAGCCGCCCTTGCCCAGCCGTCGTGAACAAAGCCATCCCGGTTCCGGTCGTCGTACTGGATAGGCGTACCGCAGTCGATGAGTACGTTGCCCTTTACGGTGTTTTCCCGTCCGCCGCCCACCAGGAAGCCGTTTTTGCCCACGCCGATCAGCAGATTGCCGTATGCAGTCTGTCCGGAGTGACCGTCATCCCAGTAAATGCCGTCGGGTCGGAAGCCATTCGCTCCGATCCGTTCCAGACGGTTGTATCGGATAACACATCCGTGCGCCGCCCAGTCGAAGCCGGCGTAAATCGCCCCTGCGTCACTGGACATAAGCACCATATCGTGGATATAGTTATACTCCATCCGATGCTCGTTGCCGCTGTACATGATGGCGGAATGGGGGGAGCGGCAGATCTCGCAGTGGTCACAGACATTGCCCACGCCGGAAAGCCGCACACCGGGCTGATAGGTCTGGTAAACCTCGGAGAAATCGTGGATATAACAATTTGTCACACGGTTATTCCCGTGAGTCAGGGTCTGCCGATCGCCGCCGTTTAGATAGATGCCGCCTTTGCCGGTACGGGTAACTTCGCAGTTTTCCACAAGATTGTCCGTTCCCGTTATGTGCATGGCATCTCCTGCAATGTTTTTCACCAGCAGACCGGAAAAGCGCATATTATCTCCGATACACTCTATGCCGTTCCCCATGGTACACCGGAGGGTCAGGTCGGAAAACTGCAGATTGCAGGTGTTCCTGCAGGTGATCAGTGGTTTTTCATGGCAGTAGAAATCCACGCTGTCCGCCTCTTCCGACGGATAGAAGTACATCTTACCGGTTTTTCTGTCCAGATACCATTCGCAGACGGCATCCAGCTCTTCCGGTACGTTGTACAGATAATAGTTTGCGCCCTTTACCGCACCGTATCGGCTGACGTATTTCGGGAAAATACGGCGGTTGACCGTATCCACTGTGATGGGTGTGGAGGAATCCGCCCAGTCCCACATGAAATACCCGAAAGCCCATGCGGTGGAAGGATCTGCCCATCGTGAAATATGTGCGTTTGTCTGTCGGTCGATGATGTATATACCGCCTCTGTGGTCTTTTCTGCCGTCCCAGTCCAGATAATAGTTCTGTGCGGGGAATTCCCGGCAGTCACCCACATCCGCCACGGCGTCCAGCTGCAGGTATCCCTCGTTGGGGTAACGGGCAATGGTCATCCGCCGGTCTCCGCAGAATGCCTCGCATCGGCTGCCGCCCGGCACATCCGTATATTTGTCCGCACAGCTGAAAGAACCGATGGTCTGCATCTCGCCCCAGTCTTCGTATGAAAAACCGTATTCCGTCAGATCCGCCATGCGGATTCTGTCCCGGATCGCTTCATCAAAACGTACAGCCATGTCTGTATCGGGCAGCTGCCACTTCTCTTTCGGAATGGTCAGCCCGCCGTGGAGCACCGCGCCCTCTTCACCGGTATAAATCACCGTACAGTCCGGACTGCAGTCCTCTTCCCCGAAGACAAAATCTGCCGGATCGTACAGACCTGCGGTCAGATGCACCGTAACCTCTCCGGTGAACCCCGCCAGGAGCATGGCTCTGACCATTTCTCTGGCTTCCCTCGTGCAGGAAACAATTTTGCATGAACCCGCTTCATTTCCTGCATTTACGGAGTTATCTGCGGTCTTTTTCACCCAAATATGAATCTTTTCCATTCCATGCCTCCTTTACGGTTTCAAATGCTTTTCTTCTTTGTGTATTTTAACATATCTGCCCGAAAAACGCAATACAAAGCCCTCCGTTTTTTGGATTTTTTGCGATACTTTTTCACATTATACAAGAAATCTCCCGAGGAATGGTTACATTTTGATGCTTTTCCCTTGTTGACAAAACAGCGCATATTGTAGTATAATGAGTACAATATTTTTGTATAACCCCTGCATATTTTCCGGAAGCGGTTTATGTTTATGCATAACAGAATCCCTCCTCCGTCAAAATACCGCAGGATGAAGGAGAGAAAATATGGGACTGACACTGGCTGAAAAAATACTGAAAGCGCATCTGGCGGACGGTGAATTCGTCAAGGGAAAGGAAATCGGCATCCGTATTGACCAGACCCTGACCCAGGACGCCACCGGCACCATGGCATACATTGAATTTGAAGCAATGGGAATTTCTCAGGTGAAAACCGAGCGTTCCGTGGCATACATCGATCACAACACCCTGCAGAACGGGTTTGAAAATGCGGACGATCACCGCTTCATCGGCTCCTGTGCCAAGAAACACGGGATCTATTTCTCCCGCCCCGGCAACGGGATCTGCCATCAGGTACATCTGGAACGGTTCGGTGCCCCCGGCAAGACCCTGATCGGCTCCGACAGCCACACGCCCACCGGCGGCGGTATCGGTATGATCGCCATCGGTGCGGGCGGTCTGGACGTTGCTGTTGCCATGGGCGGCGGTGCATACTACATCACCTATCCCAAGATCACCAATGTGATCCTGCACGGCAGACTGAAGGATTGGGTTGCCGCCAAGGACGTGATTCTGGAAGTCCTGCGCCGGATGACCGTAAAAGGCGGCGTAGGCAAAATCATTGAATATACCGGCGACGGTGTAGCCACTCTCAGCGTGCCTGAACGTGCCACCATCACCAACATGGGTGCGGAACTGGGTGCCTCCACCTCCATCTTCCCCTCGGACGATGTGACCAAGGCTTTCCTGGATGCACAGGGCAGAGGTGACGTATGGGTACCTCTGGCTGCCGATCCGGACGCTGTGTATGACGAAACCATCGAAATCAATCTGGATGAGCTGGAACCCATGATTGCCCGTCCCCATTCTCCCGACAACGTGTGCAAGATCACGGAGCTGGGCAAAATGAAGGTGGATCAGGTGTGCATCGGCTCCTGTACCAACAGCTCCTTTGCGGATATGCTGAAGGTTGCCTATATCCTGAAAGACAAGACCGTACATCCGGACGTTTCCCTCTCCATCGCCCCCGGTTCCAAGCAGGTGCTGACCATGATCGCCGAATGCGGTGCGCTGGGTGACATGATCGGTGCCGGCGCCCGTGTGCTGGAATCCGCCTGCGGTCCCTGCATCGGTATGGGTCAGTCTCCCAACTCCGGCGGCATTTCTCTCCGTACCTTCAACCGAAACTTTGAAGGACGCAGCGGTACCCGTGACGGGCAGATCTATCTGGTTTCCCCCGAAGTGGCCGCCGCTTCCGCCATCTGCGGTTATCTGGCCGATCCCAGAGAACTGGGCATCATGCCGGAGATTCCCATGCCGGAAAAGTTCCGGATCAACGACAACATGATCACCCTGCCCGCTCCCGCTGAAGACGCAGACAAGGTAGAGATCCTCAGGGGTCC
>JAFZET010000291.1 GCA_017560565.1 Clostridia bacterium
CATGATATAATAGTCACAGTTAAAATACTACCTGCGAGAAAGCCGCTTGAGAAATCAGGCGGTTTTTCTGCATTCCGGGAGGTGCATCATGATTCCGAAAATCCGAAAATATATCCATAATGATCGTGCCGAGACAAACTATGTCAGCACGGTCGTTTACATTCTGGTGGTTGTCGTCACACTGGCAGTCATCATGGACGTGCTGGCTGTGGTTATGACTAAACAAAAGCTTGACACCGCTGCCGATCAGGTCGCAAGACAGATCCAGCTGGCCGGTAAGGTGGACGACGATACGGAAGACCTGCTGAACTTTCTCAGTACCGATCTCGGTAAAGCCACCGCGCTGACTTACCACGTGGATACCACCTATATTACCAAAGAAGGATGTCCTACCGCCATTCAGCTGGGAACCCCGTTCTATCTGACAATAACAGCAGACGTTCAGCTCGGTGGATTCTGGGAGATCACCGGTCTGCCGATGACGTTAAAATCTACCGCAGCCGGGGTATCGGAGAGGTACTGGAAATGATGAAATATCTGAAGAATGACCGAGGCGATTTCGGCGTTCTGTTTACCGCCTGCTTTGTTCTGGTGATGGTGATCCTGCTGGTGATGCTCATGACCTGGGTATCAGCGGAAGTTACCTGTCTTTGTATCCGGAATACCGTGAAGAACGAGCTGACCAATGTTTCTATCCGGATTTCCGAAGATACATACAGGGCAATGCGGGAAGGGAACCTTACGGAATACTATCGTACCCTGACCGATGACGCGGCGTATCGGTCCGATCTGGAATCTTTGGTGAAAACGAAAATCGCATCTGCCATGCCGCTTGTGACCGACACTTACAAGCTCGACAATATCGCCCTGACTTTCGCGGAGAACGGTGATAACATAGAATATATCCTCACCTGCGATGTGGAGTATTATGTATCCCTGTTCGGCGATAACCGGACGGTCAGAGAAGAATCTATTGAGCTGTCAGGCCGTCATAATCTGAAAGCATATTGACCCGTGCAATTCTATTGATTTCACGTATATATGACCAAAACCGAAAAGGAGAAAACGATATGAACAAGAAAATTTTCAGACTCATCTCTGCGGCTCTCGCAGCCGTAACCCTCATTTCCGCTGCTGCGATCTCTTCCATGGCTGCTGCACCGGAACTCACCGTAAAGGTGGATGGCAAGGTGATCGACTTCCCGGATCAGGAACCGACCATTGTGAAGGACCGTACCCTTGTACCGGTGAGATTCATTGCCGAGAACCTCGGTTACAATGTGGAATGGGACAAGGATGCCAATGCCGCCGTGATCGACAACGGCAGGATTGTCCTGTACATCGGCACCGATCAGGCAAAGATCGACGGCAAAACTGTGACGCTGGATGTGGCATCCACCCTGATCAATGACCGTACAATGGTGCCGCTACGTGTGGTTGCAGAAACGCTGAACTGCACTGTAGACTGGTTTGGAACCAACCGTATGATCCTTGTGAACAAACGGGAATCCGACGGCAGCGAAAAGAGCGTGTTTGAGCGGTATAAACAGTCCGATCTGTTCTGGCAGTACAGTACCACAGAAAACGAATACCTGGTATGGAAAGCGGATTACGCAACCCTGGCGGAAGCATCTGCACCATCCACATACCACAGCTGGTGGATCGAATCCCCCATCGACAAGAGTACGCTGGTGAACCAGAGCTTCGACTGCTCTATCATCATGAAGACTTTCGATAAAGAAGAACTTGCGAATGTCCGTGATATGCTGTTCACCCCGTATCCTACCGGGAATGCGGCGGCATATGAAATCATGATGGACACCATCACCGGCGAAATCTGGGAAACCTTCTATCCGGACACTTCCGAATGGTATCCGCTTTACTCTGCGATGGCCAGCCGTTCCGGTACATTCGGCACGCACTATTACGATGACCGTGAAGTGGAAATGTACTGCAACGATACCTGCACCAGATTTGTTCTGAACATCAGCGAAGAAGGATATGTGAATCCCGAAACACCCCGAACCCTGAGCCGGAGTGAAATCGACTTCTATACGAAGGAAGCGAAGAATCACTACTGTCTCGGTCTGTGGGGACTGGAATAATCGAATATGATACGAAGGACGCCTCATGAATCGTGGGGCGTTTTTCGTTTGCAGCTCCGACGAAAGGAGAGTTTATGAAACATAAATTAACCAGAATCCTGTGCATGATGCTCTCTGTGATGATGGTGGTGAGTCTGCTCCCGCTGACCGTATCGGCGGCGTGCTCTCACAACTACAAAAAAGTATACACCATCGAAAACGAGAAGATGCACAGCTACAAATCCAAGTGCAGCAAATGCGGGACGGTCACGGAAGGCTGGGGCTATGCCGGATGGGAAGACCATTCCTACAACAGTTCCGGCGAATGTACCGCCTGCGGTCACTGCAAACACAGCAAAACGAAAACGACATATTCCTATGAGAACAGCAACAAGCACAGCTATGTGACCAACTGTAAAAACTGCGGAAAACAGATGGCCGGCGGCTGGGAAGACCACACCTTTTCCGGCAACGACTGCACACTTTGCGACTATACAAAGGCCTGTTCCCATCCCAACAGTAAAACCACCTATACGGACTACTCAAGCAGTCAGCATAGACGGGCATCGTTATGCAAATCCTGCGGGATTACTTACAATACCACGACAGAATCCCATGACTGGGAGTACGGTGACTGGGAAGCATCCTCCGGTACAATGCATGAACGGGAGAAATCCTGCATCTGCGGAAGAAGCAGTACGGAAAGTGAATCCCACGATTTCAGGAATAACACCTGCTGGGACTGCGGATATACCAAGACCACCGTAAGCGCATCGGTTTCGCTTTCCGCATCCGGTCCCAGCGGTACGCTCGGTTCCGCAGGCGGTGAAATTTCATCGGAATCCTATCCGGCAAGCTATACCGTGACCGCATCGGCAGCAGGATGCTCGGTCACAAAGATCGTATATACCCTGAACGAACGGTCTTACACATCCTACGGTTCCTCCGTCACAATAACGGCGGACAGTGAGGATGAATTCCAGACATCCACCTTTACCGCCTATACCGATGAATCCGGCGTGACAGCCACATTCACCGTAAACTTCAAGTACGTCCGCAAGAACCATAACTACATCATGTGGGCTACCTCCGATGAAGCAACAATCCGTTCCATCACCGGCAACGGCCTGAACAAATCCCTGTCCTATACCATGACAATTCCCAATTCCTATGATACCCAGGGGAATCTGACATCCGATCAGGTTGCCACCATTCAGGGAC
>JAFZET010000292.1 GCA_017560565.1 Clostridia bacterium
GCAACCCCTGCGGAAAACGCACTTCTGCTCTCCGCACACATTGACACGCTGGGTGCCATGGTGGCGCAGATCAAGGGCAACGGTCGGCTGAAAGTTCGCAATGTGGGCGGTCTCAGTCCCAACAATACGGAAACGGAATTTGTTACCGTGTATACCCGTGACGGACGGAAATACGAAGGTACACTGCAGCTCTGCAATGCATCCCTCCATGTAAACGGCGGTTACAACGGTACCCAGCGCACATGGGATTCTCTGGAAGTTCTGCTGGACGAAAATGTAAGCTCAGCCGCCGAAGTAAAAGCTCTCGGCATTGACAACGGCTGTTTTGTCTGCGTAAATCCCCGTACCGTGATTACGGAATCCGGTTACATCAAGAGCCGGTATCTGGATGACAAGCTCAGTGCTGCCATTTTCCTCGGATATGCCAAATATCTGAAGGAGGAACACGTGAGCCTGTCCCGCCGTGTATATATGCACTTTACCGTATATGAAGAAGTGGGTCACGGTGCTTCCGGTACTATGCCCTGCGGCGTCACCGAAATGCTGGGCGTGGATATGGGCTGTGTGGGCGACGGTCTGGAATGTACCGAAAAGCAGGTTTCCATCTGTGCCGCCGATTCCGCCGGTCCCTATGACTATGACCTCACCTGCCGTCTGGTGGAACTGGCAAAGGAGAACAACATCAGTTATGCAGTGGATATTTATCCCCATTACAGCTCCGACTGCTCTGCCGCTTCCCGTACATACGACATCCGCGGTGCCCTCATCGGTGCCGGTGTGTATGCCTCCCACGGGTATGAACGTTCCCATGTGGACGGTGTGAAGAATACGTTTGATCTGATGAAAGCCTTTGTCGGCTGATTGACAGGAGGATAACCATGCAGGATACCATTAAGATTCAGGATCATGGAAACACCAGAATGGTAGCGCACAGGGGCGTCAGCGGTCTGGAAACCGAAAACACCGCAGCCGCTTTCATTGCCGCCGGGAACCGTACCTACTGGGGTGTGGAAACCGATATTTACCGTACTTCTGACGGAAACTACATCTGCAATCACGATGGTCGTTCCGGCAGAATCTGCGAAGTGGATCTGGTTATGGAACAGTCCACATTGGCGGATCTGCGGGCACTGACTCTGAAAGACAAGGACGGCAAAACCGACAGAGGAGAACTGAAGCTGTGTCTGCCCTCCGAATACCGGAAGATCTGTGAGCATTACGGCAAGGTATGTGTTCCGGAGCTCAAGAGTGCTTTTACGCTGGAGGAAATCCGTGATATCATCGCTATTTTCGACGGGTATCTGGACAACACCTGCTTTATTTCCTTCAACTATCACAATCTGGAACTGGTAAAGGAGATCCGTCCCGAACAGAAGTGTCAGTTCCTCACCGGTGAAGTGGACGATGCGCTGATCGCAAAGCTGGCTGCCGCCGGTATGGATCTGGACATCTGCCATCCCGGTCTGACGGAAGAAAAGATTGCTGCCTGCCATGCTGCAGGAATTGTAGTCAACTGCTGGACAGTAGACGATCCCGCTGTGGCTGCCAGGCTGATTGGCTGGGGTGTGGATCAGATCACCTCCAACATTCTGGAATAAACAGACAAAACAGAAAGAGAGACATGGCATCCGATGTGCTGTGTCTCTCTTTTCCATTTATTTCAGAAATCTGTCCAGAAATGCATATCCGGCTTCCAGTGCTTCCGGCGGCGGACGATGACCTGCGGCATGGTGGATGATCTGCAGGTGTTCCGGGAAGTCTTCGTATCCTTCCGCACGGCACATCATCTCATAGCTTGACATATCATCAAACTGTCCGGCAAGCAGGCACATGGGTTTCGGTGCGGCGCACGACAACAATGACGCATGATCCATGCCCTCTTCCTGCAGCAGCTTCACTGTATCGCCCCAGTACCAGGGATCATTCCAGTTGGTCTGTTCCCAGCCGATGCCGAAATCGCTTGCCAGAATCACACGGATCCTCTCATCCAGACAGCCTGCGTAAAACGCCATTTTTCCACCCAGGGAGTGACCGGCGATACCGATCCTGTCTGTATCCACCCGTGGATCCGCTGTCAGTGCATCCACCAGAAGCATGGTATCTGCGGTCAGCTTGCCGATACCTGTCCAGCCCGGATGATCCCGCAGCAGTGCTTCGGCAGCTTCGTGCCAGCGGTGGAAATCATCCCGTTCCCTGTCGGATTCCCGGTAGGTCAGATGGTATGCGTCAGCGGAAACAACGGCATACCCCCGTTGTACCAGATGGAGCATCATTTCGATACCGGTAAACCTGGACAGCGGCGCACCGGTAAAGGGATCCATACCCAGCATGGCTTCCGGATAATAGAACGGGACAGCCACGGCGGGATATTTCTCCGCTTCCGTATCCGGAAACAGCATCATCACCCGCTGAACGGTATCCGGTCCGTTTGCCTGCCGGTACAGTTCTCCACGACATCCGGGCAGAGTGAAGGTATCTGTCATCTGCAGAGCCGGGCAGAAGTTATAGTTTTCCGGTGTACCGATTCGGGCAAGCCAGTCCTGTTTTGTAAATCTCATAAAAATACGTTTCCGGGCACATCAGCCCTCTGCCAGCAGTTTTTTCATCACCGGCCATGCTTCGTTTGCATAGAATCTGTGTCCTTCATACCCTACAACCAGTGCACAGCTGTCTTTTGCGCCAGCACCTTCATATATCTTTTTGATAATGTCAAAGGTTTCGTTTACACCGTGGAGGGGGAAGATATTGTCATCCTTCCCGCAGACTACAACCAGTTTCTTGGGTGCAATGAGAACCGCCAGGTCGCCCATATCGAAATATTTTGCGATCCGTGGAACATAGTTGCAGGTGCAGTGGTGCATATCGATGATGGAATCCCGGTATGTACACACAGCACAGGAAGGCATGAAGCCGTCAAAACGATGTTCCAGACAAGCAGTATAGTAGGTTGCAGTACCGCCGCCGGAATTGCCCATCAGTACAGAACCTTCCATGGTGATGAGATCGCCGAAATGCGCTTCAATGGCATCCACCACCCGCATAACATCCCATACACGTTCCCCGATGACAGTTCTGCCCAGCAGCATGGCGGTCATCACGGGACGTTCACAGGCAGGTCCTCTTTCCGTACCGCCGCACAGACCGAAACCGCGCTGTTCGATCGCCAGTGCCGCAAAGCCCTCTTCAATGGCACGGACACAGAAATCTCTGTCTCCGCCGGAAATGGTTGCTTCATCCCCGGGATACTTGGGCAGACCCAAAGAGATATGGGCACCCTTGGAATGTCCCTGCAGCGTGGCACAGAGGGGCAGTTTTCCCTTCTGTTCTTTGGGAAGCAGCAAATCACAATGGGTGAAATATCCTTCTTCGGTCTGCAGTGTGAAATGGATATGCCGTGCGCCGTGTAATTCGTCCTCTTCGGTTATCTCAAAAACGGGTTCACAGGCAGCAAACGCATCCATCCCCAGCAGTTCCCACAGTCTGGCACGGCTTTCTTCCCGCAGTGCTGCAAGATCGCTATCTCCATCCCAGCGCAGGGCAGGCTTCATTTCCGCAGCCAGCAGCTTATGGTGTTCCAAAGGCAGAAAAGTAGACATAATCATTCCTCCTGATTCATTTTCGGGTTGGTTTGTGAAGATTATACCACACCCGTCACCAAGATGCAAGGTTTTTTGGGGATTCTTTTTGTGAATCTTGACAAAAGAGAAAAAATATGCTATGATACAGTTGGTTTGAAATCTGTATCCCATCTATACAGGAGGAACGGCTATGTCCGATACTGTACGTATTCATTTTCTTGCGCAGAAATGCGATCATCGTCCCCGCACACAGATGATGTCTTTTCTGATCACCACACCGGACGGCAAAGTTATCGCCGTTGACGGAGGTAATAAACAGGACACAGAATATTTCCACGGTTATATAGAGGCTCTGCTCGGACCGAACCCCCATATTGATTTCTGGTTTTTGACCCACCCTCACGATGACCACACAGATGTACTGTATGAAATGCTCCGCCGGTTCCCGGATGACTTTACCGTGGGCAAGCTGATTTACAATTTCCCGCCTTTTGAGTTTCTGGATCAGTATGAAAAGAGCTGTGCACATACCGTCTCGGAACTGGAAGAGCTGATTCCGCTTCTCAGAGAAAAAGGAACGGAGATCTGTATTGCCGAAACGGGTGATATTTTCGAACTGGACGGCGTGACATTTGAAATTCTCCGGACTCATGATACCGCCATTACCCCCAATGCAGACAACAACTCCTCCATGGTATTCCGGATGGATGCCTGCGGTCAGAGCGTTCTGTTCACCGGAGATCTGGGCGTGGAGGGGGGCAATCAGGTTCTGGAAACCGTTGCTCCTGAAAAGCTGAAAGTGGATTTCGTACAGATGGCACACCATGGTCAGAACGGGACGGCAAGAAGCTTTTATGAAGCCTGCCAGCCCAGAGCCTGTCTGTGGGCTACACCCAAATGGCTGTGGAACAACGATGCCGGCAAGGGGTATAACACACACTTCTGGCAGACCGTGATCGTGCGGGGCTGGATGGAAGAAATGGGTGTGAAGCACCATTTTGCCAACAAGGACGGCACACAGATCATCCCCCTGCCTTATCACTTCAACTGATTTTTCTGCAAAATTTTCACCTGTAAAGGAGATATAAATATGTTAGCTCAACTGCCCCCGATGGGTTGGAATTCCTGGAATACCTTCGGTCACAACATCAATGAACAGGTTGTCCGTGACACCGCAGATGCCATCGTGAATCTGGGTCTGAAAGACGTCGGATACGAATATGTGGTAATCGACGACTGCTGGTCCCTCCGCGAAAGAGACGAAAACGGCAGAATGGTTGCCGACCCGGAAAAGTTCCCCTCCGGCATGAAGGCTCTGGCAGACTATGTACACTCCAAGGGTCTGAAGTTCGGTATGTATTCCTGTGCCGGTACCCGTACCTGCGCTGGTTATCCCGGCAGCTTCGACTATGAATTCATCGATGCCAAGACCTTTGCTGACTGGGGTGTGGACTTTTTGAAGTATGACTTCTGCTACAAGCCCAGACTGGCGCCCGGTCCCATTCTGTACAACCGTATGGGTATGGCTCTGAAGGCAAGCGGCAGAGAGATCCTGTTCTCCGCCTGCAACTGGGGTTCAGACGAAGTGGAAAAGTGGATCCGTTCCACCGGTGCGCACATGTACCGTTCCACCGGTGACGTGAACGACAGCTTCCGCAGCTTCAAGGAAATCGCCATGAGCCAGGTTGACAAGCTCGGTTACTCCGGTCCCGGCTGCTACAACGACATCGATATGCTGATCTGCGGTATGCACGGCAAGGGCAACGTAGCCAACGGCGGCTGCACCGACACCGAATACAAGGTTCACTTCGCTCTGTGGTGCCTGTTCCAGTCTCCGCTGATGATCGGTTCCGACCTTTCCGTATGCAACGAATACAATCTGGAACTGATGAAAAACAAGGAACTGATCGCCATCAACCAGGATCCCGAAGCCCGTCCGCCTATGCTGGTCAACGGCGACAGAGAAAGACCCATTTTCTTCAAGCATCTGGCAAACGGCGAATATGTTCTGGCATTCTTCAACTTCACTGACCACGCTTCCGACGGTACCTGGGGCGCAACCTGTGAATTCTATGATTTCGGTCTGACTGCCAACTCCGGTTACGGGCTGCATCTGCGTGACATCTTCACCGGCGAAGACATCGGTCTCAAGACGGAATACATGAATGTCCGTGTGGAATCCCACGACTGTGTGATCTACCGCGGTACGCTGGAAAAGAGATAATGGAAAAATCCGTACTGGAACTTTCCATGACCCCCGGCGATGGGGAGCATTGTTTGGAGTGCGGCAGAGAGCTGACCCGGGACGAGATCGGTCTTCACAAGAAGATGATCAACCGTGGCTCAGTACAGTATCTGTGCATCACCTGTCTGGCGGCTTACTACAGCACCACGGAAGAACATATGCAGGAGAGAATCCGGCACTTCCGGGAGCAGGGGTGTCTGCTTTTTCAATAACAAAAAGAAATCGGCAGGATGGTTTGTCCTGTCGATTTTTTATGTTTATTCGGGTTTTACCGCTCTGGTTGCCGTAAAGGAAGGGATTCCGTACGCATGAAGAACACCGGTACCGTTTGTATCTTCGTACAGGTCTGTCAGAATAAAACCGGCTTTCAGCTGACCTCCGATCTGTTCGGTCACGGTATGTGAAAACTGTACGCCGTCACCCGCTTCTTCCAGCACTTTTCGCTGTTCGGCATCGGCAAGGGGATCAAAGGGCAGGCGGCAGAGTCTGCAGTTATGTTCTTCGTCTATGGCAAAGTTCCAGCCCATATCCAAACCGGACAGCAGGATTCCACCGGGTTTCAGCACACGGAAGCATTCCCTCCAGATGGGTTCCACTTCTCTGACGTAACAGTTTGATACCGGATGGAAGATGATATCGAAGCTATTATCCTCAAACGGAAGCCTCTTTGTCATATCCGCCCGGACGGTTTCGATGGAGTACCCTTCCCTTTCCGCTACCATCCGCTCGCTTTCCAGCTGCTTGACGGAATAGTCCAGTACGGTACAATCCGCACCGAGAGCGGCAAACACAGGCATCTGCTGACCGCCGCCGCTGGCAAGTCCGAGGAGTTTCTTCCCCCTCAGTTCGCCGAACCATTCATGAGGAACCGGTTTTGTGGGGGTCAGCAGCACATCCCATTTTCCGGCAAGTGCGTCTGCGTAGGTCTGATGATCAATCGCCTTTCCCCATTCCCAGCCTTCATCAATCCAGCGGTCGATGGTTTCGGCATTGATATCCTGATAGGATTTTTCACACATACTTCTTTTCTCTTATATCTTACTTCTGATTTTACTTACCTGCCAGTTTCTTGAGCATGGGAATCAGGCATCCGCCGATGGTGTTGCCGATGATGACGACCACGGTAAACAGAACTGCCTGGAAACCGCCGTTCAGGGCTACCCAGAAATATGCCATATCGGCGATAGAATGCTCAAAACCGGACAGAATGAACACGGGAACACAGAACACGATCCCTGCCATGGAACCTTTTTCCTTAAAAATGGCTACAGCGGTGTACATCAGGATCCCGCAGAATACAGCGGAAACCAGTACAGCGGGAAGAGACTGGGCAAGTTTATTGTCGGTCATGGTGGTGGCGATCGCAGGCAGTGCGGGACGGCAGTAACCGATGAGCAGTCCGGACACACAGGTACCGATGGCATTGCCGATGAGACAGAACACGGTTGCCAGCACATCTGCTTTGGTGTGGGCATTCACAATATACCCGATTTTACCGGTGAACAGCATCATGTCCAGCTGACAGATGGCGGTCAGGGCAACGGCAAACAGAACTGCGCCTATGACTTTGTTTTCACAAGACAGAAATACGGCGGCACCGATGCCGATCATGAAACCGGCTGCGATTCCGTTAAAAAGTGCTTTTCTCATTGTTGAATCCTCCATGTTGTAGCCTTGCGGGTCAATTTGGCTTTCAGTATACCATATATTTGTGTCCATATCTTGAACAAACACAGGATTTTGTCAAAATTCCGCAAAAAAAGAACCGGTTTTTCGCAGTTGGGATTGCCGGTTCTCTCTGCATACACGCTCAGCTGTTTTCGGAAATATAGATCCGGGCACGGCTGTTGATGATTTTTGCGGTTTCTTCAGCAGATCTGCCGCCGCCGAAGAAGGTACTCAGTTCTTCATCGATAATTTCCATCAGGGATTTATCGTTTCTCTGTACTCTGGAAGCGGAACACACCAGATCATAGATCTTTTCTCCCTGTTCCATCGTGTATGGAATCTGGGATTTTTTCATGTATTCAATATAATCGGCACTGTACTGGGATTCCATCCGTTCCCATTCTTCATCGGTGTAGGTATAGAACCAGTCTTTGTAGTATTCTTCGGAGTCAGCCAGTTTTTGGTCCAGCCAGCTGCGGGAGATCACAAAGGAATAGGCATCCTTGAAGAAATCTTCACTGGTCAGCAGGTACTGCAGGAATACCCATGCGCTGTCTTTATTCTGGGAAGCGGCACAGATACCCAGCTCCAACGTGGGACTGATGACAGCACCGGTTCCGGTTCCGTCAGCAGTGGGATAGCCGATCAATGTGGCGTCACCGGCAAAGGTGCGGTAGATCATGTTATAGCCGTTCAGAGAGGTAACAGCCGTCGTATAGAACAGAGCCTTTTCGTTGTAGAAACGCATTTCATAATCTCTGTAGAACTGCATTTCTGCTTCGTAGTCATAGTTATCGTAGTCGATATTGTCATAGAACTGTTCCATGACGCTCTTTTCGGGACAGGTCTTCAGGAATTCCATCAGACGGATAAATTCCTCGGAGGCAAAATTGGTGGTGCCGTTTTCCCAGTCCACGAAGATGCTGCCGCAGAACTTCATCAGGTCGTTCTTCAGGTAGTCTCTGCCGTGGTCATAGAATGCGATCATATCTTCCGGCATGGAATCCAGAACATCCAGCATTTCCGTCATAGTCCAGCCGGGTTCCGTACCTACATATTTTTCGTTGGCAGCAATGGTATTCAGATAGAATGTGGCGATCAGAGAGTACAGCTTGCCGTCCTGTTCGCAGGCTTCAAAAATATTTTCCAGGAAATCCGCACGGTTGAGACCGTTTTCAGGATTGTCGATGTAGGGATACAGATCCGCCAGAACGCCCTTGCTGTAATAGCTTTCTACGGGCAGGTTGGCGTCCAGAACCAGAATATCCGGAACATTGCCCATGGTGATGTCGGCGTTGAGCTGCGTTACAGCACCGGTCCAGTTGTTTTCTTCATTGTCATATGCGTCGTAGGACTTGATATTCAGGCGCACGCCGGTGTTCTGACGGTTGAAGTCGATCACGATATCACGCAGATTGTAGTTCTGGTAAGCACTGGCTATGGTCAGAAGGATTTCATCCTGCATTTCCTCATCGGGAATCCGGTTCAGCAGACTCAGCGTGAAGGTCTGTGTGCCGCTTTCACTATCCCATTCGCTGGAATAGTAAACAAAGCGATCCCCTGACATGGGCAGAATGGTATTGACATAGTTGGAGTTGATGTCACAGTTTATATAATTGAGGATTTCGGAAACCGTACCGGTAACGGGATCATATCCCATAACACCATTCTGATCCTGGAAGCAGACCACCTGATCCCGGGTACCGATCATGTTGAAATATGTCATATTCTCGGCTTCCACTTCCGTGGTTTCCCCGGTGGCAAGATCCATGGTGTACAAAGCCTGCCCCTTGTTTTCCGTATATCCGGAGAAATAGATTCTGCCGTCGGTGGCATACATGTTATTGATCCAGTCCACGACGGAGACTTCCTGAACAGCCATGGTTTTGCTGTCGGCAAGGCTGTAGAGGATCACTTTCTGTTCCACATTCATATAGAGGATGCCGTTGTCAATGACAAAATTGCTGATATAGAAATAATCTTCTTCACTGAGCCCTGCATCCCTGCCAAGTCCGGACAGGTCATCTGTACGCAGAATTTCTCCGGTGACGGCATCCGCAGTATACAGGAAAAAGCCGCTTATCTCGCCCCAGAGTTCATAGAGCATATACAGCCGACCGTTTTCCAGACCCATGCTCATCATATACCCACTTTCCGCTTCTTCGGGCATATCCAGCATATAGGATGCGGTTTCGGAACCATCCAGATTGGTCATGTATACCCATGTCTGGTTTTCATAGGTCACATAATAGCTGTCGTCATCAAACTCTTCTTCCACCGGTATATCTTCCACAGCAATTTCGGTTTCCACTTCTACAACCGCTTCCACTGCGGGTACGGGTACGGCAATCCCGGGCTCCATACCGCCGCTGTTTTCTTCCGTGGTGCCGTCACTGTAATGGGTAACTACGATCTGCTTGTCGTAAACGATATAGATAGAATCCCCATCGGCAGCCATACGGTTGATCCATTGGATATCCGTGGGCAGTGACAGTTCATCTGCGCCGTATACATTGGTACGCCGTGACATCACGGGTCCTTTGTTTTTTCCGCAGGCTGTCATGCCCGACACGGAAATGAGACAGGCGGCTGTCAGTATCAGAGAAACAATTCTTTTCTTCATTTGATTTCCTCCGTTGGTATCTCAGTTCCTCCCTGCGCCGGTCTTGCCGGTCTGTGGGAGTGTTTGTTCTTCTTAACTGTATTCCGCTTACGTACAGTCCATGCTTTCTGCACACGGTTCCATCCGTTTTTCACCAGCCCGGAAACGGTAAATCCGGAGACGAACAGGCTGATACCTGAGAGCAGCAGACAAAGCAGGGACAGGGCGGCACAGATGGTTTCAAGCACCATGCACACGGACGTATGATAGTCCATGACCTGCAGTTCATTTTCAAAATACGGATAGTAGATCCGGTCATTGCGCATCCCCATGTACGGCAGTTCCTTCATTCGCTGGAAGCGGCTTATCAGGGAATACCGGCTGGAGTTTTCACGGACGACCATGGTATCCTCGTTGATACGCACGGCATCCTTGAAAATATTCATGGCAAAAGATTTTACCGGATCCGGCAGAACGGCTTCATAAGTGGTGATATCAGCTCTTTCGCCCATAATGGCTTCCCAGGCATAATAATTTATGTACATCCGGGGCATATCCCCATAGGCCTTTTCGTATGCGTACGTATACCGTTCTCTGGCAACAATGCCGGTTACGGTCAGTTCTCTTCCGCCGATCTCCAGGGTCATCCCTGCCACATCGATGGCACCGAACAACCGCCATGCCGCATCTTCGTCCAACACTACGGTATCCGGCAGGGCTCTGTCATAGGAAAACGGAGCACCGTACAGAAATGCAAGGGGATGGAATGTGAAGAAGTTTCCGCCCACAGCCATGGTACTGATCTGGGCAGTGGACTTGGGACCGGTAACAGACGTTTGGGTATCGGCATAATAACACCACGCCCAGGCACTGCCGTTTTCCGGTGCGTCAATGGATGCATTCACAAGACCTGTATCGATGGACCGATTATAGTTTTCCACCTCATTCCGGGTCATGGCAGAATCCGCATCCGTATGCAGCGCAATGTTCGCATAGGGTTCTCCGTCAGAAAACCAGCGTTCTCCGCTGTTCAGAGCATCCAGATCTCCGATCATACCGGCAGCTGCCCATTCGCCGATACCGAACAGGATGGCAAACAGAATACACAGGATCCCTGACACCCCGGAGAGGAGCATTCCTTTTTTATTCAGTTTCATACTATGCCTCAGGTATCCGCCAGACGAACCTGCTGCCCGTCACTGATGGGAGAGGTTGCACTGGTGATGACAAATTCACTGCCGTACAGCCCGGAAACGGCAGATTTGGTTTCATCGGATGCGATGATCTCAATATCCATCCGTCTTGCGGTATACCGCACGGACAGAGGCGTATTCTTGGATTCCACCACCAGGACAAACTTGCCTTCACTGTCTTCCCGGATGGCACTATTGGGCAGAACCGTGTCATAGGACTGGCTCTTGTCCCCGATAGAGAAATTCAGGCTGAGACCTTCGGACACTTCCCCCTGGATGCTGATGACCACGATACGGTTCTTCCCCTGGCTCTGGGGATCGCTGCGGATCTGGGTAACGGTTGCATCGATATCGGAATACCACCAGGAATTGACGATGGAACACTTTGCCCCCACCTGGATCTTCCGTGCTTCTTCCGCAGACATGGAAACC
>JAFZET010000293.1 GCA_017560565.1 Clostridia bacterium
AAAACGCACAAAAACGGGAGAAAAAACGAGCATTCTATCAGCTAAATCAAAATAATCAAAAAAACTTGAAAAAACCTATTGACAAACCTGCGGCAGGGTGGTATAATAGTCGCGTTCGTGAAAAGAATCCAAATATATCGGAGGAAAAAACCAATGTCTACCTACATGGCAAAAGTTGAAACCGTTGAACGCGGTTGGTATATCATTGACGCAGCCGGTAAGCCCCTGGGTAAGACCGCTGTTGCTGCTGCCAACATTCTGCGCGGCAAGCACCGTCCCGAATTCACTCCCCACGTTGATTGCGGCGAATACGTTGTAATCATCAACTGTGACAAGGCCGTTCTGACCGGTAACAAGCTGGACCAGAAGTTCTACAGAACCCACTCCGGCTACATCGGCGGTCTGAAGGAAACCAGCTACCGCAAGCTGATGGCAACCCGTCCTGAATTCGCTATGGAACTGGCCGTTAAGGGTATGCTGCCCCACAACACCATCGGTCGTAAGGCTATCACCCGTCTGAAGGCTTACGCAGGTGCTGAACACAAGCAGCAGGCTCAGAAGCCCGTTCCCTACGAAGTAGAACTGTAAGAAAGGACAGGTGTAAACAATGTATACTAGCGCTAAGCCTTATTTCTATGGCACCGGCAGAAGAAAGAGCTCCATCGCCCGTGTTCGTCTGTATCCCGGTACCGGCAAGATCACCATCAACGGCCGTGATGTAGAAGATTACTTCGGTCTGGAAACCCTGAAGCTGGTTATCAATCAGCCCTTCGGCGTTACCGAAACCGTAGGCAAGTATGACATCGTTGCCAATGTTACCGGCGGCGGTATCTCCGGTCAGGCCGGTGCAATCCGTCACGGTGTAGCCCGCGCTCTGCTGCTGGCTGACGACACCTTCCGTTCTCCTCTGAAGAAGGCAGGGCTTCTGACTCGTGACCCTCGTATGAAGGAAAGAAAGAAGTACGGTCTCAAGGCCGCTCGTCGTGCATCTCAGTTCTCCAAGAGATAAGTTGCCAAGTTTCAAAACGTATGTCAAAACCTCCGATCCGCATGGTTCGGGGGTTTTTCTTTGGTTTTGGCGGGTTTTCGTCTATAAATACACGTGGTTTGGTGTAAATTGGGTAGACTACACCCTGAAAAATAGACAGTGACAAAAAGGACCTCCTGTTGTAGAATAATCTGCATCCAGTCCCTGATCGTAAACATCGAAATCCTGCTTGATAATCTGCAGATCTGAGACCAAAAACAAACTGTATTGGGCGGTTATCAAATGGAAACCGAGTACAATACCTGTTTTTCGATCCGTAGATGAAGCATTGCAGTATAGAGTCATTACATACAAAGGACTGTCGCAGTAACATTTCCTATAAATAACAGACGATCGGGAAGTCCGCATAGGATATCCCGATCGTTGCTTTTATGGCTGTGTTTTACTCTTACTTTTTCACAACAAATCCCGCAAAGCAGTATGGCGGAACCATGTCACGAAGTACTACGGTATCTTCTTCCAGAACCGCATCCGTTTTGCCGATGGGCAGAATTACACTGTACCGGTCATCCAGCAGGATTTTTTCCGGCAGCAGCATATCATTGCCAAAGTTCCAGATACCGACAGTCATACTGTCTTCCGTTTTCCGGGTTATGACATAAGCACCGGGTTCTTTCCGAATCTCCACCAGTTTTACCGGAAGCATCCGCAGAAGCTGTTCCTGACGGCAGTAGTTTTTCACCAGGGCAGCATCTGTGGAAATGGTTTCCATATCGAAAGCATATACGATGACCGGTGTACCGTTATCACGGGTATAGCGGTACATGGCAGGAGCACCGTTATTAAAGAAGCTGTCCGTTTCCGCACCGCCAGCGGGAGTCAGCCGCCAGAACCGTCCGCCGCATTCCACGGGCATCGTCTGTCCGTCGGCAAAGGTTTCGTTTGTGGGAGCTTCCATGGATTCGCAGCCGGTAAGACCTACGTCAAATCCTCGTTCGGTCAGAATCCGTGCCGCCAGTGTATCCAGAATCAGGGGCATTTCACATACTTCAGCCGGTGCATACCGGGCGTTTTCTCCAACGATCATGGCAGCTTCGGTAAAACGGGATTTTTCAAAACTGATGGGCAGGCTGAGAGCGCCTGTGAAATTGGCGGCAATGGGAGTCAGGCGATAGGCCAGCTGTCCTTCCGGAATACCGGTACAGTCCATGTTTTCCAGCTTACGCATGGCTTCGTATACATAGATCCCCGCCGGTTCCGTATCCGCAAAAGAATCCGCAATGCTGTCCCGCAGAATCTTTGTATGGTTGTGACGGCGGATATAGCCTGTTTCGTAATCGGGATCATAGGTGTAGTCCAGCATATATTTCAGGATGTCCGGAGTACCGTTGGCGATAAAAGCCTGATGGAAACCTTCCAGATAGGAGGAAGGGGTTTTGTAACGGGGTCTGGGGTATACATCCCCTTCGCTCATCAGCTCGATTTCCGGTGCCATTTCTTTGCACCAGGCAAACTGCATTCGTTCCAGATCAATGATGGAACCAAGACCCGTGGTACCGAAGCTGCGTCCGTTTGTCCAGTATGCCGCACCGATAAGCCGCAGGAAGGGTCTTGTGGAACCGGCAAAAATCCGGGACAGGGTAATGGAATCCACCCCGTCGGTATCCCATGTAGAAAGACAGGAACAGTGTCCCAGACGGATGGTGGGATCGATGGAATCCAGTTCTTCGCGGAGTGCAGCGGCGAAATTCTTCAGTGTATCTCCCTGCAGATCCAGCCAGATCTTCCGAATGGGTGTGGGTTTTCCCGTAAAGAGTTCAGCGGCCAGTTCTTCCCGGGTATAATCACATTTGGCAAGCCCTGCTTCCGCTGCCCGCCGGTTCAGTTCAGCGATATGGAGAGGGCAGGCGCATCCGATGGCAACAGGTCCGTGCATGGCGATCCGCAGGTCATCGTCGATCTGGATCATTTTCGCACCGGCGCCTGCCAGCACACGGATATAGTTCCGGTACATGGCGACAAATTCGGGATCCAGGGGACAGAAGGAGTCGTCTGCTTCACCGCCGTTGCCAAGTCCGCGGATCCGGGTGTAGCTGCCCACTCTGGCGTTTACCTCGTGGGAAAGCATCCCGCCGTGCCCCAGACCGTTGATCCAGACACCAACCTGCAGACCGTTTTCCGTATAATAAGCAATATTTTCCGCCAGCTGCTTCTGGATTTCCGCCAGCTTTTCCGTATCGCCGTATGGATTGCCGGGACAGACAAATACACGTTCAGCGCCGGCTGCACGAAGCCAGGCAAGGTATTTCGGACGATTTTCGGCAGTGGATTTATGGTTCATCAAGGGAATGGAAATCATAGGTATACCTCCGTGGATGGTGTAACAGGGAAGCGGTACGGATGATCCGCAGTTCCGTTTTCCCCTTTATTCTTTCATAAAGTCTTCTATCAGCTGAATATGCCGTGAGCCGCAGCAGAGCATTATTCCGCTGTACGTTTACGGAGGACAAACCGGAACTTGGCGTCATCCGTGAACCACATGGGAAAGTTGGTGTTCCATACATTGTTGTACAGATTGAAATAAAGAGACTGCGTATCGGTAGGATTCTTACGGCGCAGCAGATTCCGGCCGTAGGGTGCAGCAAGAGGAGCATCCCATGTTTCGATTTCATAATCGCCGCTGCGTACTGCCCAGATTCCGTGGAGATTTCTGGCATCAATGACCGCATCCGGATCCACCCAGACTCCCATCTTGTTCAGTTCCAGATTTTCTGTCAGCTGTGGGAAACGGATCCAGAAGGCTTCCGGCAGGCGGTTGGCTCCTTTGTCGAACCAGCGCAGTTCTGTGAAATCCTCCCGTTCCAGCAGCCAGATTTCCGGCAGACCGGCAAAACGGCGGATTTCCTCCGCAAATGTCAGTCTGAATACTTTTGTTTCCCCGTCCTGCCATGCACCTGTGACCTCGGGAAGATAGATTCCGCCTGTGTATTCCGGCAGTCCCACCTTGGTGAAGTCCCACTGAGACCAGTAACAGTCGAGACGAATATATTCCTGCCGGAACCGGTCGTAATCAGCCCGGTCAAACAGCTGATAGGAGACTTCTGCCAGCGGTTTTTCGGCAATCGGAGTCATTCCGGATGTATCGGGCTGGGGAACAGCCAGCGTGTCCGTCAGATCCAAACCGAGCTGCGCCGCCCCCCTGAAAACATAGTCCCGCTGTTCCGACCATGATTTTTCTATGTTTTCTTTTTCCGTACAGTTTTTGATTTCTTCAGGCAGCCAGTGGGTTTCATTGTGAAAATGGGTTTTGAGATCCATCCCCCAGGTATGCTCCGGTACCAACAGCAGACTGTCGGAAAGATCGGTATCTTCAAAGGAATCACGGCTCCGCAGAATCGCCCGGAAGGCTCTTGTTTTGGTGGGATCGGTGCCTATGCCGTGGATCCAGCTGTCACCGATTTCCCCTTCCACTACAGGAAGATCCAGTCCCCGCAGTAAAGTTGCAGCATCGTCCAGTGTAGCAGCTTCAATCACAGCTTCAGGATATTTTTCTCTGAGAGAACGGTAGATTCCTTCCAGCTGTTCGCCGCCCTGGGGACCGTGGTTATCCCCGGTAAAGCCGAATACCAGCGCTGTATTTCCAAGTTCACAGGGTTCTCCATAGTCCCGGCTGTAGATTACGGCAATACTCTTTTCACCGCATTTCCATCGGAAGATTTCCGGCACGTCCGGTACCGGAGTGGCAGGATTGACGCCGATGTGGAGCAGCTCAACGCCCCGCTTGGCCAGAATAGGAATAATTCCCATGGTGTGCCCCGGTACGTCAGTCATCTTGGCGGCGATGGTCTTTCTGCCGTAACGGGCATCCAGTTCTGCAGCAATATCCAATCCGGCGGAAAACAGTGCCGGGTTCATGGATTCGGTGTGGGTAGTAAACGGCAGGGCATGCCAGGAGATCAGACCGTCCCGTATGGCGGCGTCCAGGGTACCATCATCCTGCTTCAGCGCTTCCCGGATCAGCCATGAACCGGTAGTCCAGACAAAACGGTGATCGGTGTGTTCACTTTCCCGTGCTACACGAACAGCGGCAGGCAGGTATTCACAGAGATATTTCTCCCGTACATCGGCGGCATACCCGGTAAAACCGATGTCCAGATGGGTTTTGAATATAAGAAGTACTTTCTGAATCATAAAATGGCTTACCTTTCATGTAAAATACAGCAGTATAATACTGCTTTTCCGGTTATAACAGAATAACTTACGGCTTCCAGTACCGTTCCATCCCCATCAGATGTACCGGCGGATTGGTGATGGAACCGGAAAGACTGTACATTACCATGTGTGTGGGAAGAATATTTCCGATCAGACTGTCCGCCCAGGCTTTGTACGCAAGGGTAGATTCCCGGTTCACGCCGAATCCGCCGTTCTGCAGCTTTTCAAAATCTTCTTCGTACTCCAGCCGCTATCAATAGTACAGGGGTAATTGTTGTACTAATCTTCATATTCCACTTCCACGATATCCATACCGAAACCGGGGACGCGGATACTGAAGGAACATACATCCGGACGGTTGATGGGATAGCAGGCAGGTTTGGTGACATAGCGGAGGGAGCGTATTTTCCGTTTGGTTGTAATGGTGGGTGTGGCATACCAGTATTCTTCGTTGTCTATAAAGAGCCGGGATGTATGGCTGCCGGTGATGACTTCGTTGATATGGCACGCACCATAGTCTCCGGTAATCACGGGAAGTCCGGCATCTTTGTTGATCCAGGCGGCTACAGCATCCACAAAAGCAGGATCCACTTCCTGGAAAACCAATGTGTTCGTCCAGAGAGCGCCATAAGGATCCACCACATTCTGCAGGGGAACAGCATCCAGACAAAACTCCGGTATGGGAGAGAATCGGATTTTTCCGTCCTCCGCAAGACCCAGATACAGAATCTCGCCTCCCCGATAGGCGCGGATCGCAGCCAGTTCTTCCGGCGCAAAGAGGGCAGGATTGATCACAAGAATGGGACCGCTGACAGCATCCAGATTTTCGGTGCGTGTGATTTTGTGTACGGCGGCACCACGGGACAGCAGTTCTGCAGTCCATTTTCCGTTATACCAGAGCCGACCGTCAATGAGGGCATCCAGTTCCTTTTCCATCTTCTGATCCGACCAGACAACCGTAACCCCGGCAACATCCATGACAGATTCCGTATAAGCGTTGTCCCACATCATGCGGAGAAGATCCCAGTCTGCTGCTTTCAGACCGTCACCGAGACAGTAGTGGGGACCATTTGTTACAGGCTGAAAACGTCCGTTTCCGTCAATGTAGTAATTGTTCAGATTTACCGCAACGGCACGCTGCATGGCTGTGGGCATATGATGAAGAACATCCCACTGTTCCAGAGTATCACGGATCATGCAAAGCGGCGTCAGTTTCAGCTTGGGCAGATGGGCACGCAGCTGCAGCATATTGGAAGCAAACTCGTAGTGGATAAATTTACGGCGTTCATGACCCATGGGGAATCCGTTGTCGCCGTTGGAGAGGAAGAAGAGATCTGCTGCCACATCTTCTACGATAAAGGAATCCGCCCCGGCTGTTTCATAGGCTTTGTAATCTGCGCCGTAACGGTAGAGTGCTTCTACGGGGCCTTTTGTCCAGGCACTGTTGAAAGCGGCTTTGCCACCGGCTTCACGGATTCCGGCAATGACATTGGTCATGAAAGCAGACCAGTGTTTCCTGAAAAAGCCGATCCATTCCCGGCGGTAGTTCTGGAAAATAAACGAAGCAGTATCATGAACAGAAGCAGGATTTTCCGGTGCCGTAATGCCGTATTCCGCAAAGAAACGGTCTGTGGTCTGGGCGGAATAATCCATATCCTGCAGGGAGAGACGTGGACTGGAAACCCCATCGGCAATCTGGATCCCGTCCAACCCATAGTCACGGATCACTGCCTGCAGCTGACGGATGTAGACTTCCTCAAAGGGTGTACCGTCAGCAAAACGGTTCAGGACATGAATCAGCTGCGGCCTGTTGCCGTAGCAGGTAACAACACCAAGCTCCGGGTATTCTTCCAGATACTGTCTGACGCCGGGCAGTTCCGGCACAGAGTCGAAGTCAAACATACTGATATAGACCTGTATACCATGGCGGTGGAGCTCCCGGATCAGGGCAGCCATCTGGTGATTTGTCCAGTCCTGCCGGTGTCTGTCATCGTTGCCGGCATGCCCTGAATAGGAACAGGCGTAAGCGGGGAGACGGTACTCTTCCGTCATACCGGCATGGCGCAGGACAAAGCAGATGCTGGTCAGATGAAAGGAAACCATGTCCGGCGTAAAACCGGTTTTTTTCAGAAAGTCACCGACACCGTAATCGGGGCTGGTATTGTCGAAGCCGATCAGCTCGATCCATATAGAATTACGGAACTCCCGGTGCTGTCGGTTAAAATAGATGTCATGATAGCCGTACATGAATATACCTCCTGCCAATAATCGGGTATGAATGATATTTCCTTCAAGAGAAATGGTACTGGGATTAGTATATAGTTGAAAAAGAGAAAAGTCAATATATGAACCGCCGAAAAATATACAGACAGCACTTCACCTCATGAATTTTTGTGTAAACATCCTTTTACATACTTCAAGGAACCGAAATATGAATTCCGGTGTATGCTATTGCTTTTTCTTTCCTCCTGAGGTATAATTACAAAAAAGATCCGATGGGAAGCGGGGTCACAGGAGGGTATTTATGGCAGTGTTGGGCGTATGGATGTGGAGTAGAAGCATTCGCCTGCGGGGAGCGGAGGACGTTATGTCCCATTGTGCCGCTGCGGGCGTAACCGATGTGTATTTTCTGGTGAAGGGACTGCTTGGCAAGGGGGCTTACCGGAGCAGGCTGGTGCCCATGGACGGAGAACGGGATCTGCTGGCGGAAGCACTGGAAGCCGCAGGAAAACGGAATATCCGCGTTCATGCCTGGTTTACAACCTGTTGTGATGAGCAGTACGTGGCGGCACATCCGGAGAGCGGACGTTGGCATATCCTGAAAGGTCCCGATAATCAGATGGTATCTCTGGCAGATGAAGGGTATCAGGCATACATGGAAAATGCAGTCAGAGAGATCTGCCGGTCGTATCCGCTGGACGGGATCCATCTGGACTATATCCGCTGCAACCACATCACCTCCGGTTGGTCAGAAGCGGATCTGCATGCCTATCGGGAAGAAGGGGCAGATCCGGATAGACTGCGGGAGATGCTGGACAGGATGTACTACCGGGAAGAGGGGCGGGAGGAACAGGCTTTGTTTGATGCTTGTCGTGTCGGAGAGCCGAATGCGGTGGCTTTTGCCCGTGCCCGCCGAAAACAGGTTGTAGGATTTGCCAGCCGTCTCAGAGAGGTCGTCAAATCTGAAAACAGTCGTCTTATCCTGACAGCCGCCCTGATGCCTGAGGGGGCTTACGAAGATACGGTTTTCGCCGATCTCCACTATGGACAGAATTATACCGATGCCGTCGGGCTGTATGACTATATTCTGCCCATGGCCTATACAAAATCTTATGACAAGGATGGTACATGGCTGCGAATGCTGGCGGAAAACTGTGACCGCAGAGGGTTGAAAACGGTCATGGGTCTGCAGGCATTTCCGGAGGCTACGGGTGTATCCCTGCGGGAGGATATTTCCGCACTGACAGGGACATCTGCCCATGGAATCTGTCTGTTCCGGGAAGGATCCTGCTGTATGGGATATGTAACCGGTCGGGAACTGACGGTGTATAATGCCACAGAAGGGGAGATCACCGGGATCTGTGCTTACCGTGGGGAGGAAACGGCAGAGATACAGGTCGTACTGGAACCCGGGGCGGAAAAACGGCTTCTTCTGCCCTTTGCAGCGGATACACTGCGGGTCTTCCGTGGAGAAACGGAACTCAGCGTATTTACGGTTCAGAAGTGAATTCCCCAAACATAAGCAAAGTGCCGATGGATCGCTTACATACGGCACTTTTTGTTATGGGTATATCGTTTGGATTTCCGGGGGCGTGACAGATCATCTGGTTTTCAGAAATGCTTCCATTTCCCGGATCATGGCGGCACGGAGGACTTCCTCTTCACCGCTGACAATCATCCGGCAGATCGTTTCGTAACCGCCCATGTCGCAGTGGTCTTTCGGAGGAATGTACATAATGGTTCTCCCGTGCTCGGTGACGGTGCAGATGTTCTGATCGGGGAACGCTTCACAGAGGGCAAGCCCGGTGAGAGAGAAGGTTTCGCCGGGGTAGGCTGCAATGGTGAGTTCCCCCAGCTGCAGGAAGCCGAGAGATACCTGCACTGTGTCGGTCAGTGTGTCTTCCCCATACGCATATTTTTCGTACAGGAATTCCCGCTGTTCCGCATATTTCAGATGTTCCAGCGCACGGAACCGGGCAGGCAGATCACTTGGATCGGGAATAGGGGCACCGGTGTCAATGAAATTCCGCTTCACACCTTCCCGGACAGCAAGCCGGACGGGTTTGGCGGCATCGGTGAACCGTTCCAGGGGGGCAAAGGAAGCTTCACGCAGGGCGGCAAGGGCAACCGAACCGATGTAGGGACCCAGAACCGCTTCGGTTCCTTCGTATTTGTTCTTCATCCCCGGGGCTATATCGCCGCAGGGACCGTTGAGAAACAGGGAGATCCCGCCCAGTTCCCGTTCTATGGTTTTCCGGACATGGTATGGGTAGTCAGAGGAAAAGGATCCCGGACGGTTGCAGCATACGGCGTGGGCGGCAAAGCGTACCAGAGAACCGATGGGTCTGTTGTCGGCGGTACGGAATTCTGCGGCGAAAACCGTGTCGTCGGCGGCGGGAAAGGGATCAAAGGGTCGGTCGGTTTCTCTCCGACTGTCGTAAGAGATTGTTCCTTCCAGAACACACTGCACGGCGTTTTCCACGAAAGGAGCGGTATCGAAGCCTTCCGATTCGCTGGCACCGTACCACAGTGTGGTCATGCCGTCCAGCTCGGGGATATACTTGCGGCGGTAGATATTGACCTGTTTGTCGCAACGGGTTCTTGCAAAGCGCATCTGTGCCGGTTCCGCAGTGTTTTTGGCATCCAGCGCACATTCGGCAGCCAGAGAGGACAGGATTTCTCTGTCCGGTTCACCGCCGCCGTGGTTGTGGGTGTTTACAATATGGACGTGTTCCGGTGCGATTCCGGTTTTTTCCGCCACCGCATCGGTGAGCTTGCGGACTGTATACAGATTGAAGTCCATAAAATCCAGCACGACCCAGACACATTCGCAGTGTCCGTCCGCTATGTACATGGAAACGGCTTCGATCCGTTCTTCCCGGATGGGCTGGACGGGAAGGAGAGCGGCTTCCAGATCTATTTTGGCAAATCCGACAGATACCATACGATACTCCTGTATTCCTGAAAATGCGGTCAGCACAGGGAAGACCGTATTCATGATATGAAGATATTCTATCATATCTGCGGCAGAAAATCAATCGGTAATGGAGAATGTATTGATTCTTCCGGGAAATCGTGTTATAATGCAGAAGAAGATATACTTTTTTACAGAGAAGGCAGGTATAAACAATGGATACTGGTTACAGGGTTCTCGGGTACGCACCGGATGATGGTCGGCTGCAGGCCAATCGGCATACCAATACGGTGTTTCCCATAACAAGATTTTCGTCCCGTGAGGAAGTGGATGCAAGACGGGAACAGCTCCGGTTCACACTCCGGATGGCAGCAGGACTGTATCCCTGGCCGGAAAAAACGCCCCTGAATCCGAAATTTGAGGATGTGGGGGAATATGACGGCTACTCCGTGAAAAAAGTGATGTTTGAAAGTTGTCCCGGTCTGTGGTCCACGGGAAATCTGTATCTGCCCAGACCCCTTACGGGAAAGGCACCTGCGATTCTCAATGTGATCGGACACTGGGAAGAACAGCGGCTCAACCGGAGCGATACAGCGGATTATCCCCAGCAGATCGCCAATTTTGCGAAGATGGGCTTTGTCTGTCTGGTGACGGATATGATCGGCAAGGTGGACAGCCGGCAGCTCTCCCATGAATACGGCGGCGGAGTAAAGGAACTGTGGTGCTCCAACGGACTGGGCGTTCAGCTCTGGAACAACATCCGTGCGCTGGATCTGCTTTGTTCCCTGCCGGAAGTGGATCCGGAGCGGATCGGTATGACCGGGGCATCCGGCGGCGGCTCCCAGACACTCTTTCTCAGTCTGCTGGACGAGCGGATCCGTGCGGCAGCTCCTATCAACATGATCTCCCTCCATATGAAGGGCGGCTGTATGTGCGAAAACGCACCGGGACTGCGCAGAGACACCGACAATACGGAAATGTGCGCAATGCTGGCACCCAGACCGCTGTTTCTGGCAGGCTCCACCGGTGACTGGACGAAGTATCTGGAGACTGCTGAACTGCCAGGCGTTCTGGAAGCCTACCGGCAGTACGGTGCGGAAGACATGGTGGAGCATTTCTATCAGGATGCCATTCATCAGTACAACGAAAAGACCCGGCACAGAGTATACAGCTTTTTCGCCCGGCATCTGATGGGGAAAGATCTACACTGGACGGAGCAGCCCGTTACGGTGGAGGATCTGCAGGATCTCACATGGTTCCGCGGGGAGGGAAAAGCACCCGGCTTTGCGGATGATGAAGAATATTTTGCTTCTCGAAAAACGGAACGGAAACAGATGACGGATGCGCTCGCCGATGCCGAAAAGCGGAAAATGCTTGGCTGGATCACCGGGATCGGGCGGAACCGTGTCAAGCAGATTCCCATATCCACGGCGGAAGAAAAGGGAATCCGGATAAACGGCAGTGTGATCTGCGGGGAAAAGGGGGAAAAACTGCCCTTTGTACAGCTTACACCCGAAAACTGGGATGGCAAACGGGTCTGTCTTGCTCTGAGCGGGGCAGGGAAGGTTTGTCTGGCGGCAGAACCTCTGCGGAAGATGCTGGACGATGGTATAGCCGTGGTCAGCGGCGATCTGTTCCGCACAGGAGAGATGGCGGAATGTGAAAGAGTGATTGCCGGCAGCGAGTACGACAACCGTTTCTTCACCACTTTCCTGTATCCGGACGACGCACTCCGGGCACAGGATTCCGCACTGCTGATGGACGCCGCTGCCGGAATCGGGGAAGAGCTTACGGTATGGGCGGAAGGATGTGCGGCACGGGCAGCGGTATGTGCGCTGGCGCTGCGGACGGATGTAAAAGAAGCCGTACTGGAAGGGGATGCGCTGGTACTGGAGGGGGACGAAGCCTATCAGAAATCCTTCCCGCTGCCGGGGATCTGTGCCCTCGGCGGACTGGCAGGCTGTCTGCGGCTGGTGTCCTGCCCTGTGACCCTGTTCTGAGAATACTCATATACGCAAGAAAGACCGGGATGCCCGTTTGGACATCGCCGGTCTTCTGTGTTTTTTGGGGAAATTACTGGATCTTTCTGGTCTTTACTTCGTCCAGTGCCTGTTCGATGAATGCGTCAACAGCCATGGCGCCCATGTCGATACCGCCGCGCTTACGGACGGCAACCGCATTGTCGTTCATTTCGTTTTCGCCTACGATCAGAGTGTAGGGTACCTTCTGGAGCTGGTGTTCACGGATCTTGTAGCCCATCTTTTCGTTCCGCAGGTCAGCGTCAACCAGCAGTCCGGCAGCTCTCATCTTGTCGGCTACAGCCTGTGCGTAGTCGTTGAAAGCAGGAGAAACGGGGATCACCATAGCCTGGGTGGGTGCCAGCCACATGGGGAATGCACCGGCATACTTTTCGATCAGCAGAGCCAGAGTACGTTCGTAGCAGCCCATGGAGGTACGGTGGATGATGTAGGGCAGCTTCTGCTTGTTGTCGGAGTCGGTGTAGTACATACCGAACTTTTCCGCAAGAAGCATGTCGATCTGAATGGTAACGATGGTGTCTTCCTTACCGAATACGTTCTTGCACTGGATGTCCAGCTTGGGTCCGTAGAATGCGGCTTCGTCGATACCGATTTCGTAGTCGATGCCGAGGTTGTCGAGAATGTTCTTCATGACGCTCTGTGCTTCGTCCCACTGCTCGGGAGTACCTTCGTACTTTGCGGTGTTCTTGGGATC
>JAFZET010000294.1 GCA_017560565.1 Clostridia bacterium
ATCAATGCCATCATCAATGACAAGAATCCCTGCGTACTGCCCGAACAGGCATACTGCGTAACCCAGATCCTGGAAGGTATCTACACCTCTGCCAAGACCGGCGACATCTATCGCTTCGATAAGTAATTGGAATTCTTCTGTGGGGACGGTTCGAGCATCTATGGCCCGGCCCTTCCCCGCAGTTTCTTTTCTATCAAATTCACAGAAAAAGGATATACGAATATGAAACTTTGTGTACTTGCAAATCTGTACGCTTCCAAGCCTCTGGACGAAGCTCTGTGCATCCTGAAGGGCATGGGTGTGGAAGCCGTTGAAATCGGCTGCGGCGGGTATCCCGGAAAGGCACACTGCGATCCCGAAGTGCTGCTGAACGATGAAGCAAAACTGCAGGAATGGCTGGACACCTTCAAGAAGTATGATATCGAACTGGCGGCTCTGTCCTGCCATGGCAACCCTGTGCATCCCGATCCGGCGATTGCCGCTTCCTATGACAAGGATTTCCGCAATGCGTGCCTGCTGGCTGAAAAGGTTGGCGTGGACACCATCATCACCTTCTCCGGCTGTCCCGGTGATGCGCCCGGTGCCAAGTACCCGAACTGGGTTACCTGCCCCTGGCCGGAAGACTTCCTCGCCATTCTGGACTACCAGTGGAACGAAGTGCTGATTCCTTACTGGAAGGAAGCCGGCGCATTTGCCGAAGCCCACGGCGTTAAGCACGTTGCTCTGGAACTGCACCCCGGTTTCTGCTGCTACAACACCGAAACCCTTCTGAAGCTCCGTGCGGCTGTCGGTCCTGTGATCGGCGCCAACTTCGACCCCTCTCACCTGATCTGGCAGGGTATGGAACCCGCTGCCGCCATCCGTATGCTGGGTGACGCCATCTATCATGTACACGCCAAGGATACCAAGATCGATGCCATCAACACTGCCCGTATCGGCGTTCTGGATACCAAGCACTACGGTGATGAAGCCAACCGTGCATGGGTATTCCGTGCTGTCGGCTACGGTCATGACGCTTCCTACTGGAAGGACATCATGGACAACCTCCGTCTGGTTGGTTACGACAGAGTTATGTCCATCGAACACGAAGACAGCCTGATGTCTATCGATGAAGGTCTTTCTAAGGCTGTGGAATGCCTGAAGACGGTGATCATGCACGATCCCAAGCCGGGCACCATGGCATGGGCGTGACAAACGCAGGTTTTGCAGGTTTATGCTTTCTGCCGGGGATGATCGTTTCCCCCGCAACGGATGACCCTGTTGTTCTGATCGGAACCGTTATGGGCATTTCCGGTGTGGTTATGCTTGTCTGTGGTGCTCTGACCCTTGCGGATCGGATCAAACAGGCAAAGAAACAGAAAAAAACGGCGGAAAAGCAGAATAGGAAATAAAAAAGGACAGATGCCGCAATGTGCTGGTATCTGTCCTTTTTACGTGGGTTTATTATACGGTGGGTTTTCCGAAGCCGCAGAGGATCTGCCCCTGCACGATCTCCAGCACAGCATAGCTGGGGCGGAAGCCTGCACCGGCGGATCCCGGATTGATGCAGCGGACGGTGCCGTAAACTGTATCTTCCCGGTGGTCATCGCTCATGTGGGTGTGACCGTAGAGGAGGATCTGGGCTTTTTCCCGGGCAGCGGAAGCGGCAGCCATAAGGATATCATTTTTGACATGGAGAGAGTGCCCGTGGGTCAGAAAGAAGGTGAATCCTTCGGCGGTGATGATCCGGCTGGGCGGCAGCTTGCAGCTGTTTCCCCATTCATCGCAGTTCCCCCTGACGGCGTGTGAGGGAATATCGGGGTATTTTGCCTGCAGTTCAGCGAAATCCCGCCAGCCGTCCCCCAGATGGATCATCATATCAACACCGCCGTGTGCCAGATGATCGGCGACTGCTTTCTGCATGAAGGCGGGACTGCCGTGTGTATCGGAGAAAACAAGGATTTTCATGGAAAGGCTCCTCTTTTGGAAAAAGTATTGTCCGCGGGGAGAGATGGTGCGTATACTGGGAAAGATACAAAGTTCTGCGGAGGGTTTGATACATGAAACTGGAAAAAAAGATGATCGATCAGATGCTGGCTTTGCCGGATGACAAACTGTGGCAGATGTTTCAGCTGCTGGCCAGAGGAAGTGGGTTGAAGATCGGTGACAAGGTACCGGACGGAGCGGGAATGCGGAAAATGCGTGCCGTGCTGGAAGCGGTGACGGATGCAGACATCGGTCGGGTCGTGGAGCTGATTGACATATATAAAAGCACAAAGTGAGGGTCTATGGAAGGAGATATTTCGGAAATGCTCCGGCAGGTGATGGAAAATCCGCAGTTCGGAGCCATGGTACAGGCGGTAAAGAACCAGCTGGGTGCGGAAGGGGAGGGTACGCCGGATCCGGGAAAGATCATGGAGAAAATGCCGGATCTGCTTTCGGTTCTCGGCCCCATGCTGGGCGGAGGAGAGAAAGATACGAAAGAAAATTCCCATGGAGAGAAGGCAGAACAGGAGGAGGTGCGTGTGCACGAAGAAGCGGCAGTGGACAGTTCCGCTGTATTTCCGCCGGTGCTGCAGCAGTTTTTCAAACCGGGCAGCCGGGAAAAACGGAACAGGCTTCTGGCTGCACTGAAACCGTATCTCAGTCCGGCAAGGTGTGCCCTTGTGGACAAAGCCATGTCTGCCATGCAGATGGGAGAACTGCTGGGCACGGTGATGCCTCTGGAAAACAATCGGTAAAGGGGGTGAGGGGGTGTATTCCAGAAATACGGACAGAGGGGGAAGGCGGATCAAGCTGCCGCCCGGGTATGATGGCAGTACATTCCGGCATGATACCGGAGAACTGCGGCGGCTGGCAGAAGAAACGGAGATGAAAATTCACAGTCCCGTGGATGCGGAAGAGGAAACTTTCCGACCGGAGCGGAGAGAAAAACAGGAGCATATTGTTGTGCCCATGCCGCCGGAACAACCTGCCCCTGCCGAAGAAGAGGAGGGAGAGGTTCTGCCTCCTGTGCCGGTGAAAAAGGAGGATTCCTGCTCTTTTCTGGAAGGACTGATGGGGGCACTGGGACAGGAAGAATGGCTTTTGTTTCTGCTGATTCTGCTGCTTGTGGCGGATGGCAGTGACTGCTGGGATATTATTCTGCTGCTGGGGCTTTTGCTGGCGGTACACTGTCCGGATTCCGTCAGCCATTGAGGTATTCCAGAAGAGCAAGGGCATCCGGGAGGTTTTCAGCCAGCAGTGTATCTGTGTCACCGCTGCGGAATTCGATTTCTTCCCGGAACCGGGTATCCATGTACAGGGTAACGGAGAGGGAGGGCAGACTGCCCATTGCTGCTGAAGAAACTGTGAAGTCGATATGATTCCGATGCAGAAGATACTGTGCTGTGGTCAGAAGATTCCGGTACTGTGGAAAATGACCGCTCAGGGAAAGAAACTCGTTTCTGGCGGAAAAACCGGCAGGCAGAAGATCGCACCCGATCTGAAAGGTGAGGCAGGCATATACCCCGTCACGATACAGGGAGAACAGGGTAATATCCGAATCGGAGAGTGTGGCGGTATAATATGACAACAGTACAAAAATGTGTGTGAAGGCGGAGATAGGGAAATGAACCTGAAACATCTCCGGCGGATACAGTGTCATATCGGCTGTTATATGCAGAGAGAGCCCGTCAAAATGGGGTGTGTGTTCCAGATAACCGGTCATGTGGGGCAGAAGTTTTATCAGATCCAGAAAAACCGGGGTATCTGTGGTCTGCAGTTCTCTGTGGTAGGAACGGAGGAAAGGCAGGGGAGCGGTATACAGCACAGGTTTCCGGCAGTTTTCCAGTTCGGCTGTCAGATCCGTAACCAGAGAAGGCATACCGGCCAGTACAGGGGATGTGGTGCTGTACAACTCATCCAGGGAAGAAAACAGCATGGAGAGGATCAGATGGTGATTGGGCAGCTGTTCCCGGAGACGGTGCAGTGGGGTTTGCCCCAGTGCGTCTGCGATCCTGCCGGGGTAGCAGTCCTCTCTTGTCAGCATCCGTGCTGTATACCGCTCGGCATAGACTGCCGTGATCTGTCGGCTCGGAAACAGCAGAAGCCCGGGGACAGCAGAGCCGTTTTTAGAGGGAGCAGGAGCGGACTTCTGTCTTCCGCGGCAGAAAGTTTCAAAACGCCAGGTGTCCTCTTCGGAAAGAATTGTGTAAAAATCCTGCTGCCGGGCAAAGCAATGTACTCTGTCCGGCAGTGTGGGTAGTTCTATGGGCATATCTGTGCAGGGGAAGAAATGGATAAGATCCCCGGTTGAACGAAATACATAGCAATATGTGACTTCATAAAAATCGTTCATAGATACAGTGGGATGGATGTGGCTCAATACCAGGAGTCACCATCGGTCTTATAATAATTGGCTTCGGTTTCCGGTTCTGTGGGAATGGGATTACCGTCTTCATCTTTGGGGGCTGTGGTGGCGTAGGGGTTGGCGGAGGGGATGGCTTCTTCCGTTTTCGGAGAGTCGGGCAGCATCTCGGTCTCCGGTTCCTCGGGAACCACCAGAGATTCCGGTGAGGTTTCCCTGAGAAAATGGATGTTGGTGATCCCTATACGGTTAAGCGCATTATACTGGGCAGACAGAAGAACAGGATCTATGGTGTTCAGCACTACCCGCAGGTTGTAGACTTCAAAATTTCCTGCCAGTGCGGCACAGACCTCTCCCAGCGTCATATTGGAACCGTTTCCCGCAACCGCCAGCGGAGAGGCGTCCATGGACAGAAAATCCACAACGGAAGAGAGCATCTGTATCTGCTTGGCGTTGTCTGCGTCCAGATAGATCTCGCTGGGCAGACAGGCTCCCAGGGAAAAGCTGCCGGTACTTTCCAGTGCATCGTGAACAGCCTGCAGATACCGGCGGACACCTGTGATATCATCTGTGTCGGCATCGGCGTCCAGCAGGTCGACCAGCAGGATCTCATCGAAGCCCATGGCATACAGTTCCTCTGCGATCGTGCTGTCGATCAGGGCGGCTGTCTCTCCGTCCATGTGTCCCAGAGAGGAGGACATCACTGCACTGAGCCGCAGATTCCGGGCTGCAGCAGCGGTGATCGCATGAACCATACGGTCATAAGATGCCGTATTGAGCCCCAGATCCGGCAGCCGCAGCAGAGTGGTGAGGGCAGGAGAAACATAAATCAGATCGCCGCCTGCTGTGACATCCACGGAAATGGTGTTGTAGGTCTGGGAAAGGTCATGGATCCGGGCGTACAGGTCATCTTCTGTTTCGTAAACGGCCAGATTCAGTCCGCTGGCAAATACGTTCAGGGGAGAATATCCGTCTGTGGTCAAAGGAGGGGTAGTATCGACCCGTCCTGCCGCATTTCCGGAGGGAGGGATACTGGCATCCAGCATTTCTTCCGCTTTCTCCACTCTTTGCAGAAGCAGGTTACCCGTCAGAATGGCAAACCCCGTGATGACTGCAGCAGCTGCCAGAATGAAGAGAATCCGAAAAAAGATTGCTTTGGCCTTCTGGCTGGCCTTGCGTCTGTATCTGTAGTATCGCAAAACGAACTCCTGAATTATTCCATGGTAAAGATGGTGTACTTATCCAGTTCGGGGAGAGCTTCTGCTGTGATGGTGGTCAGATGTTCCTGCAGAAGGGCATTGTAGGCAGAATCAAAATATTCCTGGCAGAGTGCATCGAAATGGGCATCCAGATAGGAACTGTCTTTTTCATACCGTTTGAGGATGGAGAAGCCGGCGGGGGTTTCCACCACATCCGAGAACTCACCGATCTGCAGGGAGAAGGCAGCTTCCTCAAAAGCCTCGTAGCGGTTACCCCGGATGATGTAGTAACCGTCATCGTTGTTGAACATATACAGGTCTTCGCCATACTGATCGATCAGGGCGTCAAAATCGGCGCCTTTTTTCAGTTCAGCATGGATCTTTTCCGCCAGAGCACGGTTCTCTTCAGGTGTTTTTCCGTTATCGGAACCGATGAGGATCTGTTTGATGCGGATAAATTCATCGGATTGGATTTTAGCACGCAGAGCATCTTCATTGGAGAGAATATCGCCTGCATTCAGCATGGCATAGAACAGTTCTTCCGTCAGTACAGTATCCTGGGTGAGGAAACGGTACACACTGTCGTTCATGTAATAGGGTTCCAGTGTGTCCAGATATGCGTCCATGTCATTGTCGTAGCTTTCATAGATCTCGTCCATGCGGGTGGAAACGGTTTCGTTGATGATGGTACTGTCCGGGGTCAGGTTGTATTCAGCCGCCAGGGAAATAGTGACATACAGATTTTTCAGGGTATCGACGGTGTCGGCTTCCAGTGCTTCCAGCAGTGCTTTCCCTTCGTCTCCCAGCCACAGGGCAGCGGCTTCGGCTTCATCCAGCCCATTTTCATAGTCACTGCGGTGGTTCATGGCAACGTAACGGTACAGTTCATAGGGCACTTCATAACCGCCGATCACCATCACTGGCGTCAGTTCCTCTTTGGTACTGGAAAGATCGGGGCTGCAGCCGGTGAAAAGAAGGGACAGGGAAACAAGACCTGCCGCCAGGGCTGCGGAATGTTTTGTATTCATAACCGGAGAACTCCTTCGGAATGATCAGAATTGGAAATGGTTGCATACCAAGCCAAGTATACTATAACAAATCTACATGAATTCCATGTGAACAACCTTGGTTCATTCCGTAAAATCCGAGAAAAAGCGATGCAGGATCCCCACGGGATAAACCCGGGAAGAAAGGGGAGAAATGTTGCAAAACGCTTGCATTACGGGGATGGGTATGGTATAATTTTTTCAGAAATGAACCAGGAGAGATGTGGATTATGGATGATTTTACCTCCCGTGTGGATCTTCAGAAAATTATAAACGAACAGAAGCTGGAAGTGCTGTATACGCCGGAAGAACCGTCAACGCTGATGATCAGCAGCTCCGACGTAAACCGGCCCGGTCTGGCACTGGCGGGTTTTTTTGACCATTTCGACCCCCGGCGCATTCAGCTGCTGGGCAATGCGGAATCGCTGTACCTGCAGAAAATGGAAGAAGAACAGCGCAGAGAGCGGATGACGGAATTGCTGCGGCACAATCCGCCTGCGCTGATTTTCACAGACGGAAACAAGCCGGACGAGCTGACGCTGGAGCTGGCGGAATATTTTGAGGTTCCGGTACTCTGTACTGCCGATCAGACCAGTGACTTTATGGCAGCACTGATCGCATATCTGCACGTACAGCTGGCACCGCAGATCACCCGCCACGGTGTACTGGTGGAAGTATACGGTGAGGGGATCCTGATCACCGGAGACAGCGGGGTGGGGAAAAGTGAAACCGCCATCGAGCTGATCAAGCGCGGACACCGTTTTATTGCGGATGATGCGGTAGAGCTTCGCAAGGTTTCCGCCAAGGCGATTGTCGGCCGTGCCCCGGAGATCATCAAGCATATCATTGAGCTGCGCGGTATCGGGATCGTTGACGTACGCCGCCTGTTTGGTATGGGGGCGGTCAAGGAAACCGAAAAGGTGGACATGATCATCAATCTGGAACCCTGGGTACAGGGGAAGATGTATGACCGTCTGGGTCTGGATACGGAATTCACAGATATCATGGGGATCAAAATTCCCTCCCTGACCATTCCCGTAAAACCCGGTCGGAACCTGGCTGTTATTCTGGAAATTGCCGCCATGAACAACCGTCAGAAGCGAATGGGGTATAATACTGCAGAGGAATTCAATGCAAGACTGATGCAGAGCATGGGGCTGTGATGCTGACATACGATGATCTGCGCCGACACGCTATGGTGCTGTATGATTTTTGTGCGTTGCCGGCTGTGCGGTATAAGATCTTGTACCGGATTCTGGATGTGCCTGATACGGATCCGGTACTTGCTGCCCTGCGTCCCGGTTTTCTGCGGAGCGATATTGTGGAAGAAATGTACACTTTGCAGAACCGGGATGGCGGATGGGGACCACTTTGGTCCAAGGATTATTCCGTAAAAAGTAAAATCCCGACTTCCATGACCGGAATCAGCCGGTGTCAGTATATCGGTCTGGCGTTGGAGGATCGGGATATTCTGTTTGATGCCAAAGAGTATCTGGAGAATTTTCTGACCGGAACGGCGAGGGAGAATCCCTATGAAAAGAATGAGCGGGCTATTCCGTGGGGGAGAGCCAGGATCTGTACGGTTCTGGAGCGTTTGGAGAAAGACAACCCGCTCTGTGATGAAGTGTATCAGCAGTGGCAGTACATTGCCGGACGGGCGTATGAGGATGGCAGTTATTCTTATGAAAAAGACAGGGCGGCACAGCATGATGTTTTCCTGACAAAGGAGGACAGACTGGTTCCCATGCAGTGCGGACTGCTGCTCAGTCGACGGGAACAGGTTCCGGTATCTCTGGAAGAAGCCATGCTCCATCACATCGGCAGACACGCAGCGGAACACGGACATTTCTGGGATAAAACCCCGGAAGTGCTGCCGGATTCTTTCCATAATAAATATATGCGCCGCTGGATGCCAACACTGCATCAGATAAATCAGTTCCGGGGATCTGCCGTATATCTGGAACGGTTTGTGCTGTGGCTGATGGATCAGGCTGAAGACGGACTTTGGGACTGGGGAACGCAGGAAAAAGATCCGTGGGGATATTTCGGGTATCACTCCTGCAGCCGGAAATATGCACACAACCGTATCGTGGACTGCAGTATGGAAATACTCGGATTTTTGAAAGCATATCTGGATAATAATATAAGGAAGTGAACTTATGACCTGGGAAGAACTGGAGGGCAGATGCCGGGACTGCCGGAAATGCAGTCTTTGTCAGACAAGAACCAATCTGGTATTCGGTACGGGCAACCGGCAGGCGGACATACTGTTTGTGGGGGAGGCACCCGGCGAACAGGAGGATCTGCAGGGGATTCCGTTTGTGGGACCTGCCGGACAGCTGCTGGATCTGTATCTGGAATCGGTTGGGATCGCCAGAGAGCAGGTATACATTGCCAACATTCTGAAATGCCGTCCGCCACGGAACAGAGATCCGCTGCCGGAGGAACAGGACGCCTGTATGGTTCATCTTCGTGAGCAGGTAAAGCTGATCCGACCGAAAATGATTGTGTGTCTCGGCAGAATCTCCGCCATGCGCCTGATCAAACCGGATTTCAAGATCACAAGAGAACATGGTATTCTTCAGAAAAAGGGGGATTTTGTGATGACGGCGGTGTATCATCCTTCCGCACTGCTTCGCGATGCCTCCAAAAAGGAAGATATGTATAAGGATATGAAGCGGATACGGATGTATCTGGATGAATATGTGGATATTTAATGCAAAATGTTCAATAGAAGGTATCCTTGGAGGGTGCCTTTTGTGATTTACAGAAAAGCACGAAAAAAGTGCAAAAAACTTGCAAAAAGGTATTGACAAAGGAGAGGAGGTGTGATATAATATCGAAGCTGTCTGAGAGAGAGGCAAGCGAAAGAAAGAAGTCAAAAAAACTTAAAAAACTTTCAAAAAACCTCTTGACAAACGAAAGCGGCTGTGATATAATATACAGGCTGCGGTAAACAAGCTGACAGCGCGGTGAAAACCGAAAGCTCATTGAAAATTGAACAACAATCATGTGTACAAGCTAAAAAAGCAAAGTACAAGAGACTCCGAAAATTCTTTTGAATTTAAG
>JAFZET010000295.1 GCA_017560565.1 Clostridia bacterium
CCCAAGCTGTACCCAACGAAAACCGGAGAATTTTATATCAGTGACCAGGGGTATTGGTTCTATCTAATGGAGTTTATTGAAGGAAGACAGATGGAAGAAACACCGGAAGATGAATATAAGATTGGACAGGCGGCAAGGAAACTGCATGCTTTACAGGGCTATGACACGAAATCACCGGATCCATATACGAAGCCCCTTTTTTATACTTGGTTTCGAGATCGTAGTTTTGCAAAAGAATTTGATGCGATTTTAGATTCCATTCCGGATTTTGAAATGCTGGATCAATGCCTCGTACATACGGATATCGGTCCGTATAATACGATGTTGAAATCGGATGGCAAGGTGATGTTTATTGACCTGGACGATACCGGTATTGGCAGTCGTTATTTAGATTTGGGGTGGCCATTTATCATGCAGTTTGTTGACTTAAATCACGAAACAGACGAGATGAATTACCGATTTGATTTGGCACAAAGCTTTTTGCGAGGATATTTTGGAGAGAGTAAAATCTCAAGAGAAGAGTATAATTTGATATTTTATGGAGCGATGCAGATGCATATTTCATATATGCAAAGCTATGGACCTGATGCGGTAGAAGCCCTTTGGAAGATTTTGCTGTTCGGTATGGAACAGAAGGAGACACTGTGGGAAATGGTTCAAAAATAATAATTAGATACTAATTTTGTTTTAGATGCAAACCCACACAAGTGAACTTCGTTCAATTGTCATCACTCGCTCTAAATAGCTTGACCAATTCCAATTTTTTGAACAGACAAAGAAGCCTGCCCGGTGTCAGGGGAGACAGACATGTTGTCAATCCCTCCATCTGCCTCGCTGACAGCTCCTGCGACCGTGCAAAATTTACAGAAAAAAAGTAAACCTCTTGCATTTCCACCGGGGACATGGTATAATATCATATTATCAATATATATAAAAGTTCCTCCGGTACCAGCCGGATCAAGGAACAGGAAAGGATATCCACCATGGAACTCACTTCTGTCAGAACCCTGTACCGGGCCATGGACACAGTGGACCAGTCCCACGTTAAGGTAGGCGGCTGGGTGCGCAGTATCCGTGACTCCAGAACCTTTGGCTTTATCGTGCTCTCCGACGGTACCTTCTTTGAACCCGTCCAGATCGTTTACGACGATAAGCTGCCCAATTTCAATGAAATTTCCAAGTTCAATGTGGGTTCCGCCATCATCGTGGAAGGTCGGATCGTGCTGACCCCCGAGGCCAAGCAGCCCTTCGAAATCCACGCCGATTCCGTAACCCTGGAAGGTGCATCCACCCCCGACTATCCCCTGCAGAAAAAGCGCCACACCATCGAATATCTCCGCACCATCTCCCATCTGCGTCCCCGTACCAACCTGTTCCAGGCGGTATTCCGTGTGCGCTCCCTGGCTGCTTATGCCATCCATAAGTTCTTCCAGGAACGGGACTTTGTATATGTACACACCCCGCTGATCACCGGTTCCGACTGTGAAGGCGCAGGAGAAATGTTCCGTGTTACCACCATGGACATGGACAACCTGCCACGCACCGACAAGGGGGAAATCGACTGGAGCCAGGATTTCTTCGGCAAGTCCACCAACCTGACGGTATCCGGTCAGCTCAACGGCGAAACCTACGCCATGGCGTTCAAGAACATCTACACCTTCGGTCCCACCTTCCGTGCAGAAAACTCCAACACCACCCGCCACGCCGCCGAATTCTGGATGATCGAACCTGAAATCGCCTTTGCTGATCTGCAGGACGACATGATGCTGGCGGAAGCGATGCTGAAGTACATCATCCGTTACGTAATGGAAAACGCACCGGAAGAAATGGCCTTCTTCAACAGCTTTGTGGACAAGGGTCTGATTGAACGTCTGGAAGGCGTTGTAAACTCCGATTTCGGTCACGTGACCTACACCGAAGCCATTGAAATTCTGGAAAAGAACAACGATGCCTTCGACTACAAGGTATACTGGGGCTGCGACCTGCAGACCGAACACGAACGGTACCTGACCGAACAGGTCTTCAAGCGTCCCGTATTCGTAACCGACTATCCCAAGGAAATCAAGGCATTCTACATGAAGCTCAACGAAGACGGCAAGACTGTGGCAGCCATGGACTGTCTGGTTCCCGGCATCGGCGAAATCATCGGCGGTTCCCAGAGAGAAGACAACTACGAACTGCTGGACAAGCGTCTGGACGAACTGGGTCTGGAAAAGGAATCCTACGACTTCTATCTGGATCTCCGCAAGTACGGCTCCGCACGTCACGCAGGCTTCGGTCTCGGCTTTGAAAGATGCGTTATGTACCTCACC
>JAFZET010000296.1 GCA_017560565.1 Clostridia bacterium
CTTTGAAGACACCTCTGCCCCCGCCGACGATACGCCGACCTCCACCGTTCTCACACCAATCCCCGCCGACGGAATCACATACCCGCTTCCGCTGACCGATGAGATAACCCTCGACCGCATCTATACAGCCACCGGATATTTCCCCGAAGACGGCTCGGACGAAGCGGTCGAGAACGTGCTTGCCGTAAAGCTGACCAACACATCTGCCAAAACGCTGGAATATCTGTCTTTTGCCCTTACCCTGAACGGTGAAGTCAGCAGTTTCACCGCCGCAACGGTTCCCGCCGGAAAGAGCGTGTATGTATTCGCCGCCGACCGCAGTACTGCTCCCGCAGAGATCACAACCGCTGAAAGTGAAATCGAGTTTGAAATCCACTTCGCCGAAGAACCGTCCGCCAAAACGGATACACTTTCCTATGAGGTGCAGAACGGTACAATCGTCGTGACCAATATTTCCGACCGTGATATTCCGTCCGACATTGTAGTGTACTACAAATCCACGGCAGAAGACGGCTACCTCGGCGGCATCACCTATCGTCTCCGGATCAGCGGCGGATTGGCGGCGGGCGAGAGCTTTAACGGTTATGCCCCGCACGCCTATGCCCATATGACGGAGATCATGTTTGCGCAGTATGAAGAGTAAAAAATATACTTTCGGTGGCGTTACGTTTGAAGTTGAGTACCCCGACACAGCGAATGAGAACGATAACTGCGCGGCATTCCTCTCCGGTGAAATGCCGGACTATCGGATTCAGCTCTGTATCCGGGATGATATTTCGCCCGGGAATTCGTGTGTGCAGACCGGAAACGTCATAACAAAATTCATGAAAAGCATTCCCGACACGGGCATCAATACCGCATCGGTGTTAGCAGGTTCAAAAGCCGCGTTCCTGTTTCTGAACCACGATGCGTTCATTCTCCATGCCTCCTACATCGTTCATAACGGGCAGGCAATCCTGTTTACCGCTCCCAGCGGCACGGGGAAGTCCACACAGGCAGATTACTGGAAGGATGAACGCGGCGCGGAGATCATCAACGGCGACCGTGTGCTTGTAACGCGGCGGAACGGGCAGTTTTACGCCAACGGAATATACGCCAGCGGTACCTCGGGCATCTGTAAAAACCACACCGCACCGATCCGCGCCATTGTTCTTCTGGAACAGGGAGAGAGCAATACCGTGAACGCAATACCGCCTCGAATGATGTTTCTGCGGATACTCTGCGAATGTTCGTATGATCTGAACGATACGGTGCAATGCGCAAAAATCACGGAACTTGCCGCAGATATGATCAATTCCGTGACAACACTCTGCTATCGCTGTAAAAAAAGCCCGGATGCGGTCGGGGCTTTGGAAAGGATTTTATGGAACAGAGAGTAAGAACCACACCTAACGGTGAGCCATTATGGTCGAGTTATATTCACCGGAAAGGTGCGGCGCTGGGACTTCCCATAGCGGGGAATTTTGAGCTGACCTCCAACTGTAATTTCAACTGTAAAATGTGCTATGTCCACAGTAGCAATCATAAGGAAGCAATGAGTGCCGAGGAGTGGATTGAACTCGGAAGAACTGCCAGAGATGCTGGGATGGTCTTCCTGCTTCTTACGGGAGGAGAACCGTTTCTGCGTAAGGATTTCAGGGAAATTTATTCCGCGCTCGTTGAGATGGGACTGCTGATTTCGATCAATACCAACGCATCTCTGATCGACGACGATATGTTTGATTTTCTTGTCAAACATCCGCCGCTGAGAATGAACATTTCGCTGTATGCCTGTAATGATGGCGTATATGAGAAGCTGTGCGGCAAACCTGTCTGTGATATTGTCAAACACAACATCCGGCGGCTTCACGATGCTGGGATTGGTGTAAAAATAAACGCATCCATCACACCGTATAATGCATCCGAGATAGAAGATATCTATGCGTTCGGCAGGGATGTCGGAGTTCCGGTACAGGCAACAACCTATATGTTCCCGCCTGTCCGCATCAACGGAGACCAGTATGGCTGTTCCCCTGCCAGATTTTCGGCGGAAGAAGCGGCTGCATATATGCTGAAGTGCCGCGAGCAGTATCTGACACCGGAGCAGCTCCGCAATTCGTCCGGGATTCCCATGGATGATGACACGGACTGCGCCGCAGAAGAAGGCGAGCATATGCGGTGCCGCGCCGGAAGAACGGCATTCTGGGTCACCTGGGACGGTCGTATGCTCCCCTGCGGGATGTTTCCGTGCGAGGGGTATCGGATTGCCGATATGGGGTTTGACGCCGCGTGGCAGGCTGTGCGGGCATATACGCAGACGATCCGTATGCCGAAGGAGTGTGTCGGATGTGCGCATAAAAAGCAGTGCAGTGCCTGTGCGGCTTCCGTGATTGCGGAAACGGGCAGTGCAGCGGTACGCCCGGAGTACATCTGCCGGATGACGGAAACGCTGGACAGACTGACAACAGAAAAATACGGAAGATCGGAGGAAAAACAAGATGAAGATCAATAAAGAAGTGATTCACCGGGAGATTGCGGGAGAGCACATACTGGTTCCGATCGGTGAAACGGCACTGCACCACAGCGGCGTATTTGCGATTTCGGAAGTCGGCGCGGAGATCTGGGAAATGCTTTGCGGAGGCAAAGATATTCCGGAGATTACTGCGGCACTTCTGGAAATGTACGATGTGGAAGCGGATGTTCTGGCAAAAGATATTGACGAGTTTCTGAATATGCTCAGAGAAAACGGATTGCTTTCGGATTGAAATTGGTTCGGATACAGAAACAGCCAAACATAAGCCCCCCTGCAAGGGCGCACTTCTATACGGGGTATCACCCGTATGCGCGCGAAATGACCGTCACTTTCAACCGGCGGTCATTTTTGCGTCGTTCCACTCCGAACAAGAGGATTCCCTTTTGCGACGCACAGCGTCTATCTCCTGCCGCACCGGTACGGATAAACTGTCCGGCGCAACTCTTGACAATACCGCGGCAGTGCGGTATAATAAAGATGCGGATACAACTCCCGCATCAAACTGAATAAGATAACAAAGACACTATAAGACATCAATCCGAACGCCCGGACAGCGGACGTCTGCATTGGTGTCTTTTTTCGTTTTTACCCAAATCACATCACAGGGAGGTATCATTTGAACAAAACCATCGAAGAACTGCAAAATGAAAAAGCCGATCTTGAAAAGCAGATCGACCATCTTACCCACAAAAACGCCCGTATCGAGAACCGCATCCGTTATCTCACCAAAGGCGACCGAAACCGCCGAACCCATCATCTCTGCTCCCGTATGGGATTCATCGTATCCGGGACGAAAACGGAGAGTATGCCTTCAACGCCGTTTCCACAACCGACTGGGGCAGTCCCGAAACTTTGGAACACTGGCGGAGGACGTGGGCTGAGATGTGCAATGCAAAATTTGAAGAAAAGGAACTGACCACACGCATAGACCACCGCAGTTATGAACGTCAGGGAATCGAACAGGTGCCGACAGTGCATGAAGGTCCCGCTGTCCGGCAGATGGAAGAAAGAGGGATTCTCACAGACAAAGGCGACCTGAACCGCATGATCCGTCGGCTGAATAATCTGCGGAAAAGCATCGCCGCCGCGCTCAAAGAACTGTCTGCACTTTTGCAGGACATCAAAGAAGCTCTGTCCGCACCACCGGAACCTTCCCTTGCAGAAGTGATACTGAACTATTACGATAACAAAACGCCTCTGCACGGAGACTTTACGGACGAATCGGCAATCTCAAAGACATGAGCCAGTGTATCAACTATATCCGCGAACAGGAGTTGTTCTCCATTGCCGATCTTGAAGCCAGAGCATCGGCACAGCGGGCGAAACTGGATGAAAGCACAGAACGATGCACCGGACTTGAATCCCGGCTGAAAGAGGTTACAGAGCTTCTGCGGCAGGCTCAGAATTATGCTGATACCAAACCGATTTACGACCAATGGTACAGCATCCGATTCAAAGGACGAAAAGAAAAATTCAAAAACGAACATGAAGACGAACTGAAAAAGTATTATGCCGCCAGCCGGAAACTGAAAGAGCATTTCCGGGACGACAGACTGCCGATTACCGCATGGCAGAAGGAAGCGGAAAAGCTGAAAGCCGACTATGAGAAAGCACATACCGAAATGAACGTAATCCGGAAGGATGTGCAGAATCTGCACCAGATCACCGTGATGGTGCAGTGTGCAAATAAAGATACACAGCGAACAGAACAACAAAGACAACAGCTTCACAAGCACGAACGTGAATGACCATACAACTTTATCAAGAATGAATTGGAGGAATTGAATGAACGAAACCGAAACCATTACCGCAATCGACCTGTATTCCTGTTATGAAATTTTCTGTGAACCGCCCGCTGACTTTGTCGAAGAGTGCCGGCGGTATTGGGAGAACATCGAAAAAATCCGGACAGCCAAAGAAAAGGCACCGCAGATTTTCTACGCCATCGAGTTTGACGGAACGATGTATTTCTGTCACGGGAACACCAGAATCAAAGTGACCGAGCATTTCAGCGATCACGGCAGACCGATAGCTGACCTTGTGGAAGACGTCGTACAGTTTGCCGCGCAGAATTAACAATATCGGATTGAAGATACCCCGCGCTTATGGTATAATGAAATCAGCATAAAGTATTGTAAGCGTGGTTTGTTTCAAGATTAGGAGGTTTTTTAATGAAACAGCCATACAATACCGCACTGTATATGCGTCTCAGCCGTGACGATGAAACCTGCGGCGACAGCGTATCCATCGAGACCCAGCGCATGATCCTGCATAAATATGCCGAAGAAAACGGCTTCACAAACTGTTCCGAGTATATCGACGACGGTTACTCCGGTACGAATTTCCAGAGACCCGCGTTCCAGAGGATGATGAACGACATAGACTCCGGCAAGATCAACTGCATCATCGTCAAGGACCTCAGCCGATTCGGACGGGAACACATCATGATCGGGATGTACTTTGAATTCATCTTCCCCGAAAAGAATGTCCGCTTTATCTCGGCAACCGATGACGAAGACTCCTCCAAAGGACTCAGTGATTTTGTTCCCTTCAAGATTCTGCTCTGTGAATGGTACGCGAAAGACACCAGCAAGAAAGTCAAAGCCGCCGATTACGCAAAGTTTCTCAACGGCGAGCGTCTCGGAGCCTATGCACCGCTCGGATACATCAAGCATCCCGAAATCAAGAACAAGCTGGCGGTGGATGATGAAACCAAATGGATCATTGAAAAAATCTTTGATCTTGCCGTCCACGGAGCCGGTGCCGCGAAAATCACGGGCATTCTGATCGAAGAAAAAGTTCCTACCGCTGGGTATCTGAACTATCAGCGATACGGAACATTCGCCCACATCTACGCCAATGCACCCGAAGAAAAGGCGTATGCATGGACGATTGCACAGGTCAAGAGCATCCTGAAAGACGAGACCTACATCGGCAACACCATCCACTATCGGCAGACAAATATTTCCTACAAGAACAAAAAGAGAGTCCGCAAACCGGTTGAGGAACAGATGCGTGTTGAAGGTACACAGGAGGTGATCATCTCCAAAGAGGTGTTCGATCAGGTACAGGAACAGATCGCCAGCCGACGACGGGAACAGAAAGACGGAACGACGCAGATTTTCGCCGGACTGGTCAGATGCGCCGACTGCGGATGGTCGATGAGCTTCGGAACGAACCAAAACAACGGTAGGTCGTACAGCTATTTCAACTGCACGTCATACCGTCAGCATGGGAAGAAATACGCCACCTGCACCGCCCACTATATTCGCTACGATGTTCTGTATGACTATGTGCTGTCCAGAGTACAGTATTGGGTAGAACAGGCACAGATCAGTGAGGACAAGCTTCTGCAGAGGCTTCTCAACGCCGAAGAAAAGAGACTGCAGGCTGAAACGGCGTTCTGCTCCAAAATGTACGGACAGTACAAAAAAGCTTCCAATTGTAAATCAAATAAACAAAGCTACCGGCTTAGCCGGTGGTTTTTGATTTTCCAAGGATCCGTTGGATTTTCTGTAAACACGGTATGCTGGTGTACCTGTTCGAAATGTGGTATACTGGCGGTACAACCGGAAGGGAGGAATAACAGATGAAAATAAACATCGGTGAAAACATCCGCAGTCTGCGGAAGGAAAAGGGAATCACGCAGGAGAAGCTGGCGGAGATTCTGGGAGTGACTTCTCAGGCGGTCAGCCGGTGGGAATCGGGCGCGGGATACCCGGACATGGATCAGCTGCCGGGGCTTGCTTCGCTGTTTGGGGTTTCCATGGACACACTGCTGGGGTATGACGGTTCTATGGAGAAGCAGAACCGGCTGGTGCTGGAGATATCCGCCATGATCGGACGGGGGGAGATGGATGAGGGGATACGGCGTGCCAGAGAAGCAGTGGAAATGTATCCGGCAAACAATGCCTTATCGCTCCTGCTGGCAACGGTTCTGTTTTCCCGGAAGGATCCGGAAGGGAAGGAAAACGATCTTGAGGAAGTGGTATGCCTTTGCAACAGGGTGCTGATGGAAACCGGCGGCAGGAACTCCGACAGGATCATCATGGCGCTGGCGGCAAAGAATCTGCTGATTCCGGCACTGGTACGGCTGAACCGCAGGGAGGAGGCAAGGGAGGATGCTGCCCTGATGCCTGCCCTGACCATGACCCGGGATTTTACTCTGCCCATGGTGCTGATGGGAGCGGAAAAACAGGAGTTTCTGCTGGCGGGACTGCCGATCGTGATCATTTTGCTGAACAATATGTATGTGTACGGCTATCACCATCCGGAACCGGTGCAGTCGAAAACGGACGGTCTGACCGCACTTACCGCAGGTCTGGCCAAGTATACGCTGGAAGACTGTCTTAGACAGCTTTTGCTGTGGGACACGGTATATGCCGGTCTGCCGCCGGAAGCCGATGCGGAAAGGGAACTGGACAGTGTGGAGATCTATCTGGCTCTGCACAAACGTACTGCGGTTCTGCTGGCGGAAACAGGGCAGTATGAGGATGCACTGGAGCATCTGGAACGGGCGATGCGGGGCACTCTGCGTCCGGTGGGGGAAAAACGGTTCCATCCTTTCAATGAACAGGTACGGCAGTTTGGAGGAAGCATAGAGAAAGACTGTTTTGCCGCCTTTGAGAACGCTCCTGCGGATATTAGACAGCGGTTTCAAAAAATCATGGCTCACACAACCGAATAACGAAAACAGCCTGCATCCGTTGGCATCACACCAATGGTATGCAGGCTGTCTGTATCTGCTTCTGATTTCTTATCTCTTACTTCTTACCTGAACTCACTCGTCCGCCAGCAGAATTTCTTCCCACAGTTTTTCGTAATAACTGCGGATATCCGCATCGATATCGTGGAAATACTGGGTCTTGGGCATATTTTCTGCGGTGGGGTAGAGAATTTCGTTCTGATACAGGTAGTAATCGGGGTTTTCGGTTACAGCGGTGTTGGGGGAAGCGTAGCAGATGTATTCCGCATTGGCCAGCGCTACTTCAGGTTCCAGCAGGAAGTTGATGTACAGCATGGCGGCTTCATAGTTCTGTGCATTCTTGGGTACGCACACGGAGTCCACGAAGATGTTGGTGCCTTCCTTGGGGTACACGAAAGCCAGGTCGGGATTGGTTTCCGCCATGGTCAAGTAGTCGCCTGCGTAATAGGGAGCGATGGCAGCGTTGCCGGCTTCCATTTTATTGAACACTTCGTCCATGACCCGGGCCTGCAGAACGGGGTTCTGTTCCTTCAGCTTGGCGGCAGCGGCATCCCAATCTGCCTTGTTTTCGGAGTTGATGTCCTGACCCAGCAGGAACTGGGCGATGGCAAAGGCGTCACGGGGGTTATTGAAGGTCAGAATGTTGTCGGTGTACTTGGCGTCCCACATGACAGACCAGCTGTCGGGAGTTCCTTCCACTACGGTGGTATCATAGATCAGCCCTACCATCCCCACATTGTAGGGAACGGAGTAGGTGTTGTCCGGGTCAAAGTACAGAC
>JAFZET010000297.1 GCA_017560565.1 Clostridia bacterium
CTTCCGTCAGCCGGTATTTTTTCAGAATGTCTCCGGCGAAGGAGGAATCGGTGCCGTCCATGCGGCGGATCTTCCAGGTACGGCGGTTGTTGTCGTTTTCGTCAATCACGGCAGCCAGTGTGGGGATCTTTCCGTGGGTCAGGGAGTGGATATGGGTAACATACAGACCGAAGGTGCCTGATGCATACATATCATCGGCCAGACGCCGGGAGCAGTCTTCGGACTTGTGCTCATCGGTGCCGGAAAAGGTTTCGTTGAACAGTGCGGCGGTATCCGCATCCGCTATGGCACGGATATCGTCTGCACGGCGCATTTCATCTGCAAAACGTCCGGTGTCATCAAAATTTTCCGGAGAAGGGAAGTGGGAACAGATCCTCCGGAACGACCAGATCTCTCCGCTGCGGGCAGACACGGGACAGCCGGCAAGGAAGAATAGCAGTGCTGCACCCAGTCCTCTGAGGTAGGTGGTTTTTCCCCCGCCGTTGGCACCGGTGACAAAGCAGAAATGGGAGCCGTCCGATGCCAGCATCCGGACATCGTTGGGCACAACATCCGTTCCATGCAGCTCTCTGGCGGCAAGGGATACGTCACGCAGATCTCTCAGACAGATCATTCTGTCCTTCGCTACAGTGGGCAGGCACATGGGGTAGCCCATTTTCTCCATTTTTACGGTATATGCGGCGGCTTCTCTGAGAAACTGGATCTCATACCGGTAATACAGCACATCCGCCATCCGGCAGGTTTCTGTCAGAAAAGGCTGGAAAGTTTCCGTAAGACGGCGTGCCTTGTCGGGAACATCCGGATAGACGGCGCAGTACGCATCCACCACGGCACTGTCGGCACGATGGACACGGGAGGCAGGCCAGGCATCGGCAATGCCCATTTCCTCAAAATACTGCCGCAGGGTGTCTTCATACCGTTCAGCGGCAGAATATGCGGTAACCATGCCGCCCTGCAGGGAGAGTTTTACGTGTTCCCCCCGGCTTTTCCGGAAGGCATCCAGTGCCCGCTCCAGATCTGCAGTCTGCGGCATGGCGAGGATGGTGCGGAAATGGTTCTGCACATCACCGGCAAAGCCGAATTCTCTGCTTTCGGTATCATCGGGTACAAAGCAGGCGAAGGTACGGGCCAGGGCGAGATACTCCCGGGCGACGGCGGGGAACAGCAGGACATACTGGTTGCGGGGAAGCTCCGGTGCATGAAGCCGGTTGTACAGCTGTTCGAAGGACTCCGTTTTTTCTGCCAGGTATGCGATGGTCTCCGAGAAATCAGGGTCATGTGCCATACGCAGGATCAGCTTCTGCCGGGCGGGAATTTCCGTACCGCTGCAGGGAAACCGGAAATAGGTGCTGCTCAGGATCCCGAAGGCACCGGCAGGCAGAAGATCGTCCAGAACGGACTGGGCGGTGGGACCGGCGGCGGGGGTGACTCTTCCGTTGTCTCCCACGGGAAAGAGATCCCGGGTGCCGGAGATGCCGTTTTCCCACAGCAGGGAAGGATATTCCATGGAGAAGCCTCCTTGTGGTTGGTTTTCTTATATTGTACAGCAGATTCCGGCGGATTGCAAGCAAGAGATGGTTTCTTTTTTCTGCCGGTACAGGAAAGATAAGAAATTTGGCGGATGCACTTGCAATCGGCGGGGAAGTGCGGTATAATACGAATAACGGGCAAAAACGATATTATCAGCCGATTCAAGAAAGGAAACTCAACTATGAATATGGAAACCTTTCATGTTGTAAACCATCCCCTGATCAAGCACAAGCTGACCATTATGCGGGAAAAAGAAACCGGGAGCAAGGATTTCCGTGAGCTGCTGAACGAAATCGCCATGCTGATGGGGTACGAGATCACAAGAGAACTGCCTGTGGAAGAAATTGAGATTGAGACACCCATGTGCCATGCTACCGGTTATCAGATCAGCGGTAAGAAGCTGGCTATTGTTCCCATTCTGCGTGCAGGGCTGGGTATGGTAGAAGGTCTGCAGAGACTGGTTCCCGCTGCCAAGGTAGGCCATATCGGTCTGTACCGGGATCCCGATACCCATCAGCCTGTGGAATATTACTGCAAGCTGCCTTTTGAGATCGAAGAACGCTACGTGATCGTATGTGACCCCATGCTGGCCACCGGCGGTTCCGCTTCCGACGCTATCACCATGCTGAAGAAGAGAGGCTGTACACAGATCAAGCTGCTTTGTCTGGTTGCCGCTCCGGAAGGTGTGGAAAAGATGCAGGCGGATCATCCCGATGTGGAGATCTTTGCCGCCTCCCTGGACGATTACCTGAACGATCACGCCTACATTATTCCCGGTCTGGGTGATGCGGGCGACAGACTGTTCGGCACCAAGTAAGATGCGCAGTTTTACTGTTAACCAAAACGACGCGGGGCAGCGCCTGGACAAGTTTATCACCAAAACGATCCGGGGACTGCCTCAGTCTCTTTTATACAAGTACATCCGGACAAAACGGATCAAGGTGGACGGGAAGCGTGCCCATGAGGGGGACATTCTTGCCGCCGGATCTGTGGTGGAGATGTACATTCCCGATGAATTTTTCTCGGAAAAGGCGGCAAACACGGAATATGACCGGGTGAAGCTGGTGCCGCAGATCGTTTACGAAGATGAAAACATCATTCTCTGCGACAAGAAGCCGGGGATCCTTGTCCATCTGGGAGACGAGGGGGATAAAAACACCGCTGAGGGGCACGAACGGGAAACCCTGCTCTTTGCGCTGCAGGCGTATCTGGTGAAAAAAGGGGAATATGATCCTGCAGCGGAGAACTCCTTTGCGCCGGCACTGTGTAACCGGATTGACCGGAACACCGGCGGCATCGTGATCTTTGCCAAGAATGCGGCGGCGCTGCGGTGTATGAACGAGGCTATCCGGGATGGGAATGTACACAAGAAATATCTCTGTGCCGTACACGGAAAGACGGGGCCGGGGGCTCTTCTGACCGGGTATCTGCGGAAGGACTACAAGACAAAAACGGTGACGGTGTTCCCGGAAATGAAGCCGGGGGCAAAGGAGATCCGCACAAAGTACCGTACGATGGCCTACAACCGGGAGAAGGATCTTTCTCTGCTGGAAGTGGAACTGCTGACCGGACGGACCCACCAGATCCGTGCCCATATGGCGTATGCCGGATTCCCCCTGCTTGGGGAAGGAAAATATGCCCGCAACAAAGAGGACAGAAAGGCCGGGTTCAGCTATCAGGCACTGTACTCATGGAAGTTGTCTTTCACCGGACTGGAGGACACGCCTCTTGACGGACTGATGGACCGGGAGTTTGCGGTGGATAAGCAGAATATTTCGTTCCTTTCGCTGTTCGAAAACATGAAATATTGAGATCGGAATACTGAACCTGTGCAGAACAGGGTTTATATTTCGAGGTGTAGAAAAGGAGTTCCAAAATATGGAAACGATAATCCGTAAATATTTCAAGCATGGCGTGTATAATCTCAAGGCGTTTGAAAATGTTCCGAACAACAGTGTCTATTCGTTTGAATCCGGCGGGGAAGAATATATTTTCAAACTGTTCCGCAGCAAATACTGGCCGGAAAATGATAAGCTGCAGTTTGTGAATCAGACTTTGCAGCAGCACGGTATTCCCTGTGCCGAGCTTATCGTTTTTACCCGTGACGACCCGGCGTATCCTGACGGATATCTGATTGAGCGTAAGCTGGACGGCATTACGGCAGATAAAGTGACCTTTACGCAGGAAGAAGAAGCGGCGTTTTACAGAAAACTGGCCGGTATTGTTTCTGCATTTCACAGCATCCCGGTGAAAGGGTTCGGATATCTCGGTGACGGACTCGGCGGCGGAGAGGAAAGCATGGGTGCTTTTTTCGATGGCGAGTTCGATGAAAGAGTGGAAAGTCTGGAAGAAAAAGGTGTGTATACTGCGGATGAACTGCGAAACATGAAAGATATTCTTATGAATACCTTCAGGCGTTTCGATGATCTGCCTCCGGTACTCTGCCACGGTGACCTGTCCACAAAGAATGTGATGGTGCAGGACAGCGGTGCGCTTGTGCTGATCGATTGGGATGATGCCATGGGATACAACTGGATGGCGGATATTTCGCGTTTTACCTTCTGGATGAAAATGACCTGCGGCGAGCCTGAGTATCATCTGTTCCGCGAAGCTTTTCTGGAAGGGTATCACGGGGCACGCAAGGATGAATTTGATGTCTTTGAAAAAGCGTACCATATCTATAATGCTCTGGATAATCTCGTGTATGCGATGGATGTCGGAGACGAGAAGGTGGCTGCGTTCACAAATGAATATCTGAAACAGTTTGTGTAAATCGGGTATTACAGGTGTTCCGTTGACAAAACGGGATTTCCGGCCGCTATACTACACAATATGTAGCAAAAAGACACCCCCACCATTCTCAAATGAGATTGACGGGGGATGTCCTTTTTTGTAGGGTTTTACTTCAGTTATTGACATTTAGGAGTGAAATCGGCTGATTTTTCTTTGAAAAATTTTCGTCCGTATCTTGTTTTATAGGCGGATTTATGGTATCATATATAAAGTATCGAATCCTGCAGATAGGATTTTGTTGATTATCCTGAGAATACGAGGTGAATAACATGGCATACACCTTTCACGGCGGCATCCATGTAGAAGAATATAAAAACACAAGACGGTGCCGGATCGAGGTCATGCCTCAGCCGAAGGAAGTACGTATTCCCCTGCGGCAGCACATCGGTGTACCGGCTATCCCCGTTGTACAGCCCGGTGAACGGGTTACCATGGGACAGAAGATCGGTGAAATTCCCGATGGGCGTCTGGGCTGTGCGGTACATGCCAGCGTGTCCGGTGTGGTAAAGTCCTTGGAAACAGATCCTCTGGCGGTGGGTAATGTGGGGTTTGTGGTAATCGAAAACGATGGTCTGGACACCCCCTGCGAAGAAATGCAGCCGTTTCAGGGGAAACTGGCGGATGCTACCACGGAGCAGATTGTGGATGTGGTCAGAGAAGCCGGGATCACCGGTATGGGGGGCGCAACCTTTCCGACCCATGTAAAAATTTCCTCTGCACTTGGCAAAGTGGATACGATCATCATCAACTGTGCGGAATGTGAGCCTTTCATCACGGCCAACCACCGTCTGATGCTGGAAAATCCGGCGTCCATTATCAACGGATGCAAGATTCTGCTCAAGGCACTGGGGGTACATAAAGCCTGGCTGGCGGTGGAAGACAACAAAATGGATGCCATAGAGCGGCTGGAAGAGCTGACGGCGGACAGCAGTATGATCGAAGTCAAGGTCATGAAGACCAAATATCCCCAGGGGGATGAACGGCAGCTGATCTATGCTCTGACCGGACGGGAGATTCCTACCGGGAAACTGCCGGCGGATGTGGGATGCGTGATCTTCAATGCGGAAACCTGCGCTTCCATTTTCAAGGCTTTTGCCTACGGTATGCCCTCCATCAAGAGAATTGTTACCGTGGACGGTGACTGTGTGAGACGTCCGAAGAATCTTCTTGTGCCCATAGGCACCAGAGTCAGTGATGTGATCGAGTGCTGCGGCGGGCTTACCAGAACCCCGAAAAAGCTCATTTCCGGCGGGCCTATGATGGGGAACGCCCTGTGGGATCCGAACCTGCCTGTGATGAAGGGGACCAGTGCCATTCTGGTATTCTCCGACCGGTTTGACAAGCCCAAGAATGCAGCGGTGTCCTGTATCCGGTGCGGCAAATGCGTGCAGAACTGTCCTATGCATCTGATGCCCATGTACCTGGCGCAGTTTGCTCAGAGGGACGACTGGGAACGGGCGGCGGCTTACGGGGTTATGAGCTGCGTGGAATGCGGTTCCTGCTCCTACAACTGTCCGGGCGGAGTGGAAATCGTACAGCATATCCGCACGGCAAAGGCGGTAATCCGCTCCGAGGCTGCCAGAAAAGCGGCACTTGCGAAGAAATAAGACGAGGTATACTACTGTGGATAATAAAGAAATGCAGACACTTCCCGATACCGAGATCGGGACAGTGAAAAAAGTACAGATGCCGCCGCTTCTGACGGTGTCGCCCTCTCCCCATATCCGCGGACCGGAAAACATTGCTTCCATCATGCTGGATGTACTTCTGGCACTGATGCCGGCCATGCTCTGGGGCGTGTATGTTTTCGGTATGCGTGCTCTGGCACTGGCAGTGATTTCCGTAGCCTGTGCTATCGGCTGGGAAGCGGCGGCGCAGGTGGTTCTGAAGCAGCCTGTGACCGTCAGAGATCTTTCGGCTGCCGTTACCGGTTTGCTGCTGGCTATGAATCTTCCCGTGTCTGCGCCGCTGTGGATGCCGGTGGTCGGTACGTTTATCGCCATTGTGGTGGTAAAGCAGCTGTTCGGCGGGATCGGCAAGAATTTTGTAAACCCGGCTCTGGCAGCCAGAGTATTCCTGTTTATTTCCTTCGCTTCCAGTATGAGCATCTATCCGGCGGCAGGCAGCAGAGTGAACTCCATGGCCGTGCAGCTGGGGGAAGGGGACATTGTGGCAGGGGCAACGCCTCTTGCATCCCTGAAAAACGGTGCTCTGCCGGATGTGAATCTGTTTGATCTGATCACCGGCAGCAACATGGGCGGTTGTATCGGGGAAGTTTCCGCACTGCTTCTGGCAGCCGGCGGGATCTATCTGATGATCCGACATGTAATCACCTGGCACATTCCCGTAGCCTATATCGGCACAGTGGCACTGCTGACCTTCTTCTTTCCCCAGTCCGGCGGCGTGGCGGCGAATTTCATGCTGGCAGAGCTGTTCTCCGGCGGTCTGATGCTGGGTGCGTTCTTTATGGCAACGGACTATGCCACCAGTCCCGTAACCACGGACGGGCGGCTGATGTTCGGAGCAGGCTGCGGTCTTCTGACGATCATGATCCGGTATTTCGGCAGTTATCCGGAAGGGGTATCGTTTGCCATCCTGATCATGAATCTTCTGGTATGGTATATTGATAAGGTAACCGTTCCCAAGCGGTTTGGAGGTATGCCCAATGGCAAGAAATGATTTGAAACAGAATCCGGAAGCCGAAGATCGCCGTACGGATGCGGAAGCCACCCGGGAGCCGGAACAGGTTCTGGCGGATACGGACGATACAGAGCTGCCGGCGGAACTGTTTTCCGGAGAGGCGGACGAGGTATCGGAGGAGGATCTGCTTCTGGAAAAGAATCTTTCCGAGATGATGAAGAATGTTTCCGCAGGGGAAGCGACAGAACGGGAGATTACTGCGGATGACGGGGAAGCTATGTTCCATATCAGTTTCAGCGAACCTGCCCAAAAAGCTGAAGTGATCGAAATTCCCGTTCCCGTAGAGGTTGACGACAGTGCGGACGAGCTTCCTGACGATGCGCCGTCTCAGGATGCATCTGCGTCGGAGGATGTTCTGTCTTCGTTTGCAGTAGCCGAATTTCCGGATTTCTGGAAGACGGAGGAGAACGAAAAGCCGGAGGATATGGTACAGCCCGCTGTGGAAGCCACAAGGAGAGGTGTTTTTGCTTCCTTCTTAGGGAGAGGCTTCAAAGACAGAAAAATGCCGGAGAAGGACGATGCCGTCCTGACGGAAGAAGAACCGGAACAGACGGAGGAAGTACCTGCACCTGCGGAATCGGAAAAAGATGAACTGGACTTTGTGACCGATTCCATTCCTGCGGCGGCAGCGCTGATGGCACAGGCGGCGGCTGAACTTTCCCGGGATGGGAAAACAGACGAGGATATGTCTGACATGGAACCGGAAGAAACTGTGGATCCTGCTGAGTACCTGAACACGGATGAAGAGGACGCCGGGAAAGAGCAGGAAACAGACGCTGAAGAAAAAGCACCTGCCACCGGGAAGCCTGAGAGTCCCTATATGCCTCTTGTGCGTATGGTGGCGACACTGACGGTGATCTGCTGCGTAGTGGCACTGCTGCTGGCGGTTGTCAATGCAGTTACAGCGGATGTTATCACAGCCAATGCGGAAAAGAAGCAGTCTGACGCCATTCTGCGGATCTTCACCGAAGGGAACAATGTGGTTGCCGAAGGTGAAAACAAGTGGATGGTGTACAAGGACGATACACTGCTTGGATACTGTGCGGCTGTGGCTCCTGTGGGCTACGGCGGTGCCATTAACATGATGGTTGGTGTGGATACTGCCGATCAGGTCGTGGGTGTGCAGATCGTTGACATGAAGGAAACCTCCGGTGTGGGCTCCAAAGCCGCTTCCGATACGTTCCTCAGTCAGTATCTGGGACAGAGCGGTTCCTTTGCGGTAGGTGACAATATTGATGCCATCGTAGGTGCGACCGTTACCTCCAAAGCTGTGACCGAAGGGGTGAACATGGCACTGGCAATGGGTGCGGATGCGGATTCTTCTGTACCGGAAACGGAACCCGCAGACGCTGTACCCGTGGAAACGGAGACAGAGCCGACAGTTTCCGAAACGGAACCGGAAACGGAGAAGGAAACAGAAACCGTTCCGGAAACCGAAAAGGAAACGGAAACAGAAGCGGAGATCGAACCGGAAACGGAAAAGAAGCCGGAAACCATACCTCCCGAAACTGTTCCTCCGGCACCGGAAACCAAGCCCGAGACGACACCTCCGGCACCGGAGACCAAGCCTGAGACAAGACCTCCGGAGACCAAGCCTGAGACAAGACCTCCGGAAACC
>JAFZET010000298.1 GCA_017560565.1 Clostridia bacterium
GAAATTCAGGAAATTCGTTTCGCTAAACTGCGGAACCAGATGGAAGAAAGAGGACTGGACGCCGTATATGTACGTTCTGCGGAAAACCATCTGTATATGTCCCATTTTGACAATCCGGACGGAAATCTGTTCCTTACCAAAACAGATGGCTGGGTGTTCGCCGATTTCCGGTATACGGAAGCCGCCAAAGAAGCTTCCTTCCCCTGTCTCCATGTGTGTGAACCCGGCAAACCCAAGCTGGAAGAGCTGGTCGTCAGCGAAAACTGCAAGCGGGTGGGATATGAAGACGGTTCGCTGACCTGCGCCGCTCTGGCAGATCTGAAAAAGAGAATGCCTGATGTGGAATGGGTTCCCACCGGAAATATGTTCGCTCTGATCCGTGCCTCCAAGACACAGGACGAAGTGGACTCCATCATCGCCGCACAGCGGATCGCCGAAGGGGCATTCCATCATCTGATGAAGATGATACACTACGATATGACCGAAATCGAAGTGGCGGCTGAGCTGGAATACTACATGAAGAAGAACGGCAGTGAAAAGCCCTCTTTCGATACCATTGCTGTTTCCGGTACCGCATCCGCCAGACCCCACGGCGTACCCCGTCCGGTGAAGCTGGAAAAGGGCTTTCTGACCATGGACTACGGCGCTGTGGTAAACGGTTATCATTCCGACATGACCCGTACCATCTGCATCGGCAAGGCGGACGATACCCAGAAGAAGCTGTATAATACCGTTCTGCAGGCACAGCTGGCCGCTCTGGATGTGGCTGCTCTGGGCGTGAAGAATGCCGACATTGACAAGGCTGCCCGTGATCTGATCGATGCCACCGAATTCAAAGGTACCTTCGGCCACAGCCTGGGTCACGGCGTAGGTCTGCTGATCCACGAAAGCCCCAGCGTGTCCCAGTGGTCCGGAGATGCTGTTCTCCACGCAGGAGAAATCATCACTGTGGAACCCGGTATCTATCTGGAAGGCAAATACGGCTGCCGGATCGAGGATATGCTTTGGATCACCGAAAACGGCAAGGTCAACCTGACAAACTGTCCCAAGGAACTGATCGAAATCTGAGTAACAAACAAAAAACGGCTCCCGTACAGAATTTTCATCTGTGCCGGGAGCCAATTTTTATGGGCGTTCAGTTCTGTTCCAGAAATTTTGCGTTGATTTCCGCCAGCTGTTCTCTGGCCATCTGTTCGTTCTTTTCGTAGCGTGAAGTGAAGTTGTCGGTGTATTCGTAGATCATGTACAGCACTTCTGCAAAGTAGTTGCCCACCTTGTAGAACCAGCCCAGGTCAAATACACGGGAGGACAGAATGATGTCCAGCATGGCGATGCTTTCTTCGTCACGCATATATTTGTAGTTCAGTACCTGATCGTAGTAAACCGGTGTCACGATCTCTTCGGAATAATAAGCCAGTGCTTCGATGATCATACCACTGCGCTCTGCATTGTCCATGACGGTCGGTACGCAGAAGAACATACTGTGCCAGGAGCCGACTGTACTGTGGTATTTCTGCTGGGTTACGTCATACTTGGGGTAGGGCAGGATCCCGAAATCGGCTTCCATATCCCGGAAAGAAGCCGCCAGATTCAAGAGCTGCAGATAGTACAGGCTCTGTCCGTTCTTGAACATGGAAACGGGGGTGGTGATGTCATAGCTGTCTCTCTGGTAGTTGTAGGACACATTCTTGTCGAAAGCAAAATCTGTGTACCGATCCAGTACATCCACTACGCTTTCGGTGTACAGTGTCAGCTCCAGAAGCCCCTTGTCGTTCAGGGTGGCACATTTCACACCGGTGGAGTTCACAGCCGCCATAACGGTGTCGTCCCAGGTGATGGAGCCGAAACGGTCTTCCGTAGTCATTTTACCGTCCCCGTTGGTGTCTGCGGCAACCAGCTTGGCATATTCCCACATCTTTTCAAAGGTCCATGTGCCTTCCTGTACAGAGGAATACAGATCGGTTATGCCGAAGTCTGTGGCTACCTGCTGGTTGAAGAATACGGCGATGGTACAGTCGTTGATGGCAGTGGATACAGCACCGGTGGTAAAGTAGGTTTTCCCGGCAATTTTCATGTCGGACACAGCATTCTGATCCCACCAGTGCTGGCTGAGATCGATGTAGGGCATGGAGGACATTTCGGCAAGGAAGTCACTCAGTACCAGGGTGCAGGCATCGTATCCTCCCACGGTAGCGGCACCGTAGGCGGCATCCCCTGCCAGCACAGAGGTGGAGATCGCCTGATACCCGGGACCCATGCTGTTGCCGTCGATGTTTCCGGAGAGTTTTTCATCGGTGATGTCCACATTGTAAAGCTCTTCCACGGCGGAGTTCCGGTCAAACACAGCATCGTTCAGCAGTTCTCCCGTCAGTTCTTCTGCGTGAAAATCGTTCTTGTCCCAGCCGGATTCGCTGTTGCCGTGTACCAGAATATGGAAATTGTGTCCGTCCCAGTCGGCTTCCGGCAGGGTATAGGCAGCTTCGGTTTCTGCAGCGGTATCGGTGACAACAGGGGCAGTTTCGACAACCTCACCGCTTCCGCAGGCAACCAGCGGCAGGGTCATGGCAGCACAGAGCAGTGCGGCTAAGATACGTTTGAAAAGTTCCATGATATGTATCCTTTCTTGTAGGTCAGAGTCCCAGATATTTTTCCAGAATCATACCGTATTCCACGATGGGCGGTTCGCCGTGGAGAGTATGGTATTCTTCGCAGATATAGGAAGCAAAGGTTTTGATGTGGGGTATGCCAAGGGAGGAATAGAATTCGGTATCCGCATCACAGATATCGGCATAAAACGGCACTTTGACAGGCGGCATTTTATATCCGGAATACAGCGCATTATCCAGCCAGTATTCCAGCACATGGGTGGTTTCCGCCGAGAATACGGTCAGCAGATCTTCCAGAAGCCTGCAGTAGGCAGGGCCTCTCTGGTCTGCCGGATCGGTAAGGGGGCGTGCGTGATCTCTGTCCATGGGGGCAAATTCCAGAAATACGTTTTCTGCCGGTGCAATGTTCGGCAGGCATTTTGCGTCCGCATAGGCAAGATAGGCCGCTGTGGCTTGGGAGTCATAAGCCTTTACCCCTGCCGCAATGGCGTTGGCTGTCAGGATCCCCTGATCTGCACCGTTCAGCTTTGCCGCTCTGCATTTTTCACAGGAGCAGCCTGCTTTCGCCGCATCGTCCAGCCAGACGAAATACCGGTGGGACTTCTGCCGCAGGATTTTTGCCAGCTTGTATGCCCCTTCCGAGACCCGTTCCAGTGCTTCCGGGGAAGAGGGGCACAGATTGCAGTCGCTTGTGCGTACCCCGTCTGCGTTTACCCGGAACATGGCGGGATTCTTCGCAAACAGATCCCGGGGCAGAAGCCATTCCAGAGCGTGCAGCTCATATTCTACATCCACACCCGCTTCTTCCAGCTTGTCAATGATCCGGCGTCCGTTTGGTTTTTCCAGAGCTTCCAGCAGGGCATCCACGCTCCCCTGACCCGGCAGAGCAATTTTATGTACCCCCAGTGAGGTCAGATTTCCCTCACGGCACCACCGGAGCCAGTGATCGCACAGGTCTTCATACAGCAGGACAACGCCTCTTGTTGGTTTCATATTGTTCCTCCTTTGGTGACTGTATATGTTTTGTCATTCCAGAACCGCGCCAGAATCCTTTCCAGAGAATCCGGGTCTGCGGTGTATTTGATATGCTGCCAGTGGGCGGGAAACAGCAGTTTTGTCCCCGGTTCGTTGTAGCGGTCATCGATCAGCAGAACCATACCTCTGTCCGTTTCCGAGCGGATGACCCGTCCCGCCGCCTGCAGAACCTTGTTCATGCCGGGATAGATGTAGGCAAATTCCCGTCCGTTTTCCGATTTGTTCTGGTAATAGTCTGCCACCAGATTCAGCTGTGCCGAGAGCCCCGGAAGCCCGGTACCCACAATGACCGCACCGATGAGAGAGTTCCCGCGCAGGTCGATCCCTTCCGAGAACATCCCGCCCAGTACGCAGAAACCCACCAGATGGGGATACTTTCCGCTTTCAAAAGCCGCCAGGAATTTTTCTCTGTCCCCGTATCCCATGCCGGATTTCTGCTGGATGGCAGGAATATGGGGGCAGAGACGGCGGAACCATTTGTATACCGATTTCATGTAGGCATAGGAAGGGAAGTATACAATGTAGTGTCCCTCCTTTGCTTCCACTGCCCGGGCAATGATCTCCGCTGTATCTTCCGCAGTACCTTTCCGGTCACTGTAGCGGGTGCTGATGCCGTCATAAGCAACCAGACACAGATTGTCCTTTTCATAAGGGGAGGGCAGATCCAGATAGGTACTGTGCTCCGAGCCGGTGACGCTCTGATAATACTCCGACGGAGACAGAGTGGCGGAGAAGAAGATGGAAGCTCTGGCGGCTTTCAGCATGGTATTCAGTACTCCGCCGGGATACAGACACAGGATCTGTGCAGTGACGGCTCTTTCCGCATCGGGAGGGGCATCTGCGGGCATCTCACTTTCCGCAAAGAAGCAGAACCGTTCATCCGCATATACCGCCGCATCGGTGAAGCCCTGCAGAAGCTGCCGGAAGGGAACCAGTTCCCCCGCAGACTCATGCCGGTTCCGGATCTGTTTATTCAGGTACCGGATGAGCGGCGTAAAGCGGCTGTCCAGATCGGGAAGCTGGGTGCTTTTCCAGTATCCGATCTTTTTTTCTCCTGAGCTGTCCGTTGTCAGATACGATTCCTTTTCACACAGCTTCCCCATCCGCCGGAACCATTTTTCCACCGGTACCAGTACCGATTCCAGCTCGTCATCCTCCGCAAACAGCCGGTCTTTGACCTCACGGAGCTTCCGTATATCTTTGTAAGAGAGTGAAGCGGAATACATGGCACGGGCTCTGTCGGGCAGGTTGTGGGCTTCGTCGATGAGAAAGACATATTTTTCTTTTCGTTTTGCATCCTTGAAATATCGTCTCAGGCGCATCCGGTCGTCAAAGAGATAGTTGTAGTCGCAGATCACCAGATCGCAGTATTCGCTGAGTCCCAGTGCCAGTTCGTGAGGGCAGATGTCATAAGCGGCGGCGGTTTCACGGATTTTCTCCGGTGTGTAGATCGTGCCGTTTTCCAAAAGGGAAAGCAGAGCCTCCGACTGCCGTTCCTCCCAGGACTGCCATTCCCTCGTATTGCCGGATGTACGGAAAGCACCGCTCATGCCGTGCAGAGAGGGGCAGATGGGACATTTCAGCGCCATGACCGTTTCCCCTTCAATTTCCAGAGAGGCACAGAGGTTTTCCTTGGCCAGAAGCAGGATGGCACGTATATGGGGTGCATACCGGGAGATCCGTGCCGCCGCATCCAGTGCCGCCTTACCGGTGATGGTTTTGGCTGTGGCATAAAAGATCCGGTCACATCGTCCGCTGCCCACAGCCCGCAGTGCCGGATACAGACTGGACATGGTTTTTCCGATGCCGCAGGGGGCGGAAACAAAGAGCCTTCCGCCGTGCCGTATGGTACGTGCCGCTTCGGTGACAAAGTCCCGCTGTCCCTCCCGCACAGTGGGATAGGGAAAGGGCAGGTTTTTCAGTTCCTCAAGCCGCAGGGTGGCCCGTTCCTTTTCGATCCGCAGAAAGGGCATGGCACGCCGGAGCAGCCCCGTCACAAAGGACGAAAGCATGGCAAGAGAGAACACTGCCCGCCAGGTTCGTCTGGCACCGTCCGCCCGCCGGACAAAGGTGATAGCCACAGCGGCGCGGTTCACCTGACTGGTCTGACACAGCATAAACGCATAACAGACCGCCTGGGCAAAATGGGAGGGCACGGAAAAAGGCGTGGGATCTTCCCGGAAGCTGGCAACGGTTTTGATCTCTTCTACGGTATGGATCTGTCCGTCGAAGGCAATACTATCAGAACGCCCGTGAAGCTCGATCCGCTGTCCGTCCGTTTCCGATGCCCACGCCAGCTCCACTTCGGCACCCACATCCAGAGGTTCACTGTCATCGCTCAGACGGTCTGTCTGAAGCTGATGGTGCAGCCGGTTTCCTTCAGTAGCAGGATCGGTTTCCGGACGGATGTCACCCGGTATTTCATCAGACGGCTCATCCGCTTCCCATACCAGTCGGAATCCGTATTTTTCTGTGGTTTTGGCAGGTCGTTCCACACTGCGGGCATAGGATGCCAGTTCGGTAACGGTGAGTAGGATGGTATCGTCACTTTTTCTGTATTCCACAGTGCTGCCTGCCTTTCTGTCGGTTGGATTTTACCTTATTATAACAGAGTCTTATCCGGCTGTCAATCTTCTTGGGAGATACCGGCGGAAGAAATCCCCGACCATCCGCTTGACACTCTGCAGGATTTCTGTTATAATGTCATAAAAATATGAATTCTGTTATAAAGGAAATATAAGATGGTACTTACCCCGAAAGAAACCACCGTGGCGTACCGGTGTCCCGAATGCGGATCGCTGGTGATGAGTATGGTGGGTGTGTTTACTCTGAGCGCCGATATGATGCGTCTGAAATGCCCCTGCGAGGGTTCTGCACTGGAGATCATTTATACAAAGGATAAAAAGGTGCGGCTGAACGTGCCCTGCTTTGCCTGCCCCTCTCCCCACAGTTTTCAGATATCCTCCCAGATTTTTTTTGAGAAGGATCTGTTCGTCCTGCCCTGTGCCTATTCCGGGCTGGATATCTGCTTTATCGGCAAGGGGGATAAGGTACAGAAAGCCGCAAAGGAAGCGGAAGAAGAACTGATGGAGCTGCTGGGCGATACGGATTTTGAAACGTATGCCGCCGCCAGAGGTGAACGGGGAGAACTGACCGATCCGCAGGTGTACGACATTGTGCTGTATGTGATCCAGGAGCTGCAGGACGAAGGTGCCGTGCACTGTCACTGTCCCGAAGGGGAGGGTGAATATGTGGTGGACATTCTGGCTGACATGATCCGTGTGACCTGCAGAAACTGTGCCGCCTCCGTGGAGATCCCTACCGGCAGTCTCACAGCCGCCAGAGATTTTCTGGAAACCTGCGACCGGCTGGACCTGACCTGATCCCGGTATGCATACCCATATTTCATTGCACATCCATCCTGCCCCCTGCATATTCTGGTAACAGAGCGGCGGAAAACGCTCTCCGAGGGGAAACTTCCCGCGGTCGGGATGCTTCGTGCAGATGCACGGAAAAAGAAAGGGTAAAAATATGGGATGCTTCTGCAATCTTTTTGAAAACAACGAATGGATCTGGATCCTGATCATCCTGCTGATCCTGTTCTGCTCCTGCTGTCACTGAAACGGCATAGGCTGAAAAATTGCGGTTATCCTCCAAACGGGGGATAGCCGTTTTTTTATAGCCGACAAGAAAACAGCCCTCACTGCTGAAGGCTGTTTCCCGGTTTGTATAAGATTTACTTTTCGATTACGAGGGTCTTGATTTCAAAAGGACGGAATTCCAGTTCTACCTTGCCGTCAACGATGGGCAGTTCCACACCGTCTTCTTCCAGCAGATTGGTCACAGTCACACGGCTGGCACCGGGGATTTCCACAGTGCAGTTTGTCTGGTTCCGTTCACATTCGTACAGACGGAGTACGGCGGCATCGGAATCTTCGGCAGCCTTGACAGCTTCGCAGATGATGTTGGGTGCGGAAAGAGTGAACAGAGGCGCCAGATCCAGTACGCCGTTTACAGCCACAGGCTTGTAGTTCAGTTCGTAAGCGGGATATACTACATTTTCAGCAGCAAAGGCACCTACATGAGGCAGCAGGGAGTATGTCATGTAATGTACGCCGTTGTCGGAAATGGGGTCGGGACGATAGCAGCCCTTGTGCAGGGTCAGACGCATATCGGATTCTTCCACGGAAATACCGTATTTGCAGTCGTTCAGCACAGCCACACCGTACCGGGATTCGGAAATATCGGACCAGCGGTGGTTGCAGACTTCAAACTTGGCGGCTTCCAGAGAAGTGTTGCGGGTGGTGGGACGTTCCACATGACCGAACTGGATTTCGTTCTTCACGAAGGCGGCACGTACGTTTACATCGAAGCCGGCTTTCAGCAGAGCGTGGGGCTCGTTCCAGTCTACCTTCATTTCGTAGTCGATTCTGGGATCGTCTGCGTAGAATATGGTATCCACAACGGCGGTGGAGTTCTTGCTCAGACGGTAAGAAGCACGGACACGGTATTCCACAGCACCGTCGGAAACCACTTCACGGGACAGCATTTCGGTAACGGCGTTCATCTTGCGGAAGATGTCGTCTTCGATTTCCCAGTTGTCATAGTCGGTACACAGGTTTTCACCGAACCACAGAGTACCCAGAGGAGCACCGGCGGCTTTCTTTACCTGTCTGTTCACACGCTTGTCGATCAGGGAGGAAATGTATCCGGCTTCGTCAAAGACTACGGTGTAGATGGGTGTTTCCAGTACATTGCCGCAGGTCTTGAAGGGGCTTTCGGCAGAGGCAGCTTCACCGGCAGTCAGTACGGCGGCAGCCATAGCGGGAATCTTTACCGCTACAGCAGTCTTGGGCTGACCATCGGCATCGGTATAGCTCTGGCTCTTCACACCGGCAAAGGACAGTTCACCGTCCAGGGTGGTAACATAGCTGCGGTCAAAGGACAGGGGGTTGTACAGGGAGATGGTACCGCTCTGTTCCTTGGCCAGGGAGGCAGCGAAGTCGGCGGTGATACCGTTGGCATCGGCGATCAGCTTCTGCATTTCCGGGAAGGCGATTTCGTATACCTTGGGAATACTGGTGCCGGGCAGGATGTCGTGGAACTGGTTCTTCAGCACGATCTTGTAGAATTCGTCCCGTACATACCGGTCGGTCTTGTCTGTCAGTACGCCGAACAGTTCCATGTTCCGCAGAGCGATTTCTGCCAGACGGTTGTTTTTCTTGACATGGTGCATCTGGGTCAGGGTACCTCTGTGATATTCCAGATACAGTTCGCCGTCATACAGGGGCAGCTTGTCACGGCGCTGTTCCAGTTTCTTCATAAAGGCAGAAGCGGTGGTGGATTCGATGGTGGGCATACCGTCCAGATCCTTTACACGCTTCATGTATTCCAGCATACCGTAGGTGGGACCGCCGCCGCCGTCGCCGAAACCATAGGCAGCCAGTCTGCTGTCATTGGAGTGCTTGTCCCGGATTTCCGCCACAGCACCGTTCAGGGTGGGCACATCGGGGATCAGGTGCATCCGGTTCAGGTGGGTCATGACTTCGGTACCGTCGATGCCGCGCCAGATGAAGGTGTCTGCCGGGAAGGTGTTCAGGTCACTCCAGGACATCTTGGTGGTGTAGAAATACTTGACGCCGGCACCCTGCATGATCTGAGGGATAGCGCCGTTGTAGCCGAAGGTATCGGGCAGCCAGAATGCATCGGAACGGTAGCCCAGATACTTTTCGGTGAACCGCTGACCGTACAGGAACTGACGAACCATGGATTCGCCGCCGGTTACGTTGCAGTCACATTCCACCCATACGCCGCCGTTGGGTTCGTAGCGTCCTTCAGCAACACGCTGACGGATGCCTTCGAAAATGTCAGGATAGTATTCCCGCATCCAGTCCAGATGGAGCGCAGAGGACTGAATGAAGGTGTATTCGGGATACAGTTCCATCAGATTCAGGGCTTCCGCATAGGTTCTGGCGCACTTACGGATGGTTTCGGAAACGGGCCACAGCCACGCAGTATCCATGTGGGAATGACCGATCAGACCGATATACCCTCTGGAGCGGTCGCCGCCGGGATGCTTTTCCAGGGCGGGTGCCAGAATGGGCAGGATCTTTTCCGCACAGGCACGCAGTTCTTCTTCGGTTGCATAGGCAACGTCCTGGATCAGGTAGGGGAAAGCCTCCATCAGGCATTCGTGGGCCTTGATGGCGGTGAAATTGTTTTCCGGCAGCCGGGCGATCTGCAGTACGGTGGAAACATCGAAGCAGAAATCCCGGAAGGTTTCGTCCAGAATGCAGATGCGGATGCCGTGGTATCCCTTCTGGAAGTTGGTCTGTGCTCTTTCCTGACCGTAGGAGCTGTAGGGAGAACAGCCCAGACAATCGTGACCGGCGTAGCATTCAAAGTCCAGAGTATAGGTTTCTCCTGCTTTTGCACAACCGGCAACGAACATGGCGGAGTGCATGGCACCGAGGAAGTTGTTCTTGGAATTGATGATCCCGGCGGGCTTGCCGTTCCGGTAGCAGAGGATTTCCACGGCTTCCGCATCAGGAATCACACAAAGAATTTTGCCGTCGGCACAGTCCGGTACGGTCACTTCGGTGTGGAGCCAGAGATTGCCGTATTCATTCCCCCAGCGGGCACCGGGAACAATGGGGTTCATGGCAGAAACATCGGGGGGCAGGCGCAGATGTTCATCGGTTGCAAAGGCCAGCACATTCTCTGCCTGGGCAACAGTGCGGAAAATGTGTGCCGCATACCGTTCCAGTACATTGTCGTACTTTTTGTAGGTACGCTGGATATAGGGGGTGTGGTTCATCATAGAGGCAGATCCTTTCTTTTCCACGGAGTCTGTGTTTTTCTGTTCTAATTATAACAGAGATATACGGGGTTGTCAATCGGGAGTTTTCCCTAAAAATCGGGTCTGTGTGATGCTGTGGAAACCGGCGGAGAGAAAATGCAATTCCGGATGGTTATACTTGCCTTTCGCAGGTGGTTGTGCTATAATACATATAACTTTGGATTTCTGCCATTTGAGGAGGATTCTCTTGAAAAAACTTCTTCCGTTTCTGAAACCGTATATAAAAGAATGCATCCTCGGTCCCCTGTTCAAGCTGCTGGAAGCTTCCTTTGAATTGTTTGTTCCCCTGGTGGTGGCTGCCGTGATCGATGAAGGGATCGCTTATGCAGACAAAGCAGTTATCTGGAAAATGTGCGGGGTACTGGTACTGCTGGGGCTGATCGGTATGGTCTGCTCCATTACGGCACAGTTTTTCTCCGCCAAAGCCGCTGTGGGGTTCGCTACCCGGATCCGTCAGGCACTGTTTGCCCATATTCAGACCCTATCCTTCGGGGCACTGGATAAGATCGGTACCTTCACGCTGATCACCCGTCTGACCAGTGATGTGAATCAGGTGCAGTCCGGGCTGAATCTGACCCTGCGTCTGTTGCTCCGGTCTCCCTTTGTGGTGTTCGGTGCCATGATTATGGCTTTCACCATCGATGTGCCCTCTGCCCTGATTTTTGCCGTGACCATTCCGATCCTTTGTGTCATTGTGTTCGGGATCATGCTTGTTTCCATGCCGCTGTACAAAAAGGTGCAGGCACAGCTGGATAAGGTACTCGGTGCCACCCGGGAAAGCCTGACCGGTTCCCGTTTCATCCGGGCATTCCGCATGGAGGAAGATGCACAGGAAACCTTTGATGCGCGGAACGAAAGCCTGACCGCTCTGCAGCGGTATGTGGGACGGATTTCCGCACTGATGAACCCCATCACCTATATCATCATCAACATCGCCGTGATTGTGCTGATCCATACCGGTGCTATTCGGGTGGAAACCGGGATCATCACCCAGGGTGCGCTTGTGGCACTGTATAACTATATGTCCCAGATTCTGGTGGAGCTGGTGAAGATGGCAAACATGATCATCCAGCTGACCAAAGCCGCCGCCTGCGCCAAGCGGATCGGGGATGTGCTGGATACCGCTCCCGGGCAGACTTTTCCGGATGCGGATGCAACGCAGGACAACAACGCTCCTGCCGTGGAGTTCCGTCATGTTTCTCTCCGGTACGGCGGTGCGGGGGATGAATCCCTGACCGATATTGATTTTTCCGTTCCCGCAGGATCCACTGTAGGCATCATCGGCGGTACCGGTTCCGGGAAATCCTCTCTGGTGAGCCTGATTCCCCGTTTCTATGATGCAACCGCCGGGGCAGTGCTGGTAAATGGCGTGAATGTGCAGGAATATACCGCTGATACCCTTCGGGGGAAGATCGGATATGTCCTGCAGAAAGCGCTGCTGTTCCACGGCACCATCCGGGACAATCTGCGCTGGGGCAATCCGGAGGCTTCCGATGAAGAACTGCTGGAAGCCGCTTCTCTTGCCCAGGCAGGAGATATTGTGGCCAAAAAGGGGTTGGATCACATGATCGAGCAGGAAGGACGGAATCTTTCCGGCGGTCAGCGGCAGAGATTGACCATTGCCAGAGCCCTTGTCAGAAAGCCGGAGATCCTGATTTTTGACGACTCCGCCTCTGCGCTGGATCTGGCTACCGATGCCGCACTGCGCCGTGCCATCGGACAGATCTCCTATCATCCTACGGTATTTATCGTTTCCCAGCGAACCTCTTCCCTCCGTCACGCTGACCAGATACTTGTACTGGATGACGGCGTTCTGGTGGGGAAGGGTACCCATGACGAACTGCTGGCATCCTGTGAAATCTATCGTGAGATCCATCAGTCCCAGACGGGCGAAAGATCCGGGAAAGGAGGTAATAGCTGATGGCTGCCAAGAAAAAACTGGATAAAAATACCATTCGGGAAGTGCTCCGCTATATCAGAAGATACCGGTTTCTACTGGTGCTATCTCTGCTTGCGGCTTTTGTATCCGCTGTACTTTCGCTGTATATCCCTATTCTGGTGGGGCGTGCCATTGACTGTGCGGTTGGTGCCGGTACGGTGGATATGGACAGCATCATTGCCTATCTGGTGAAGATTGCTCTCTGTACTGCCCTGATCGCTCTGTCTCAGTGGACCATGACTACATTCCACAACCGTATTACCTTCCAGGTGATACGGGATATCCGGCATGAAGCCTTTGAAAAAATCAGCACTCTGCCCCTCTCCTTCATCGACAGCCATTCTCACGGAGAGATCGTCAGCCGGGTGATTGCCGATGCGGATGCCTTCGGGGACGGTCTGCTGATGGGGTTCTCCAACCTGTTCACCGGGGTAGTCACCATTCTTGGTACGCTGATCTTCATGCTGACCATCCATCCGCTGATCACGCTGGTGGTGGTGGTTCTGACGCCCCTGTCTCTGTTTGTAGCCAGTTTCATTGCAAAGCATACCCATGATATGTTCAAAAAGCAGTCCGAAACCCGGGGAGAACTGACTGCCTTTATCAACGATGTGATCTCCGGTCAGAATGTGGTATCCGCATTCGGCAGAGAAGATGCCATGATCGAAGAATTTTCCGAAATTAACGACCGGCTGGAAAAATATGCTCTGCGTGCGACCTTCTTTTCTTCCATCACCAATCCTTCCACCCGGTTTGTAAACAATATGGTATATGCCGCTGTCTGTCTGACCGGTGCGCTGACCGTGCTTTCCGGCGGAATGACAGTGGGGGGACTGACCAGCTTCCTCAGCTATGCCAACCAGTATACCAAGCCGTTCAACGAAATTTCCGGTGTGATCACGGAGCTGCAGAATGCCCTTGCCTGTGCCGCACGTGTATTTGACCTGATCCGTCAGCCCGGCGAACCGGATGACCCGGAAAACGCCGTGGTGCTGACCGATGTGGCAGGGGATGTGACCATTGATGATGTTTCGTTCTCCTATGTGCCGGAAAAGCCTCTGATCTGCCATTTCAATCTTCATGTCCGCCAAGGGATGCGTGTAGCCATCGTAGGTCCTACCGGCTGCGGCAAAACAACATTGATTAACCTGCTGATGCGGTTCTATGATGTAAACAGCGGGGATATTTCCCTGGACGGGCAGTCTGTGTTTGCCGCCACCCGGCACAGTCTCCGGGAAAACATCGGTATGGTACTGCAGGATACATGGCTTCTGGACGGTACAGTGCGGGACAACATTGCCATGGGACGGGATGCGACCGATGAGGAAATTATTGCCGCCGCCAAAGCTGCCCATGCTCACAGCTTCATCAAGCGTTTGCCGGAAGGGTACAATACCGTCATCGGCGAGGACAAAGGCGGGCTTTCCCAGGGGCAGAGACAGCTTATCAGCATCGCAAGAATTATGCTGAAGGTGCCGCCCATGCTGATTCTGGACGAAGCCACCTCTTCTATCGATACCCGCACGGAAATGAAGATTCAGGAAGCTTTTGCACGGATGATGGAAGGGCGCACCAGCTTCATCGTTGCCCATCGTCTTTCCACCGTCCGGGAAACGGATATGATCCTTGTAATGCGGGACGGCTCTGTAGTGGAAACGGGTACCCACGACGAACTGGTGGAAAAGGGCGGTTTCTATGCCTCCCTGTGGAACAGCCAGTTTGCCGTGTAAGCCTGTGAGGGGAGGAAGATCATGTATTATCTGCTGATTCTGGTGGCTGTGGTGCTTCTGGCACTGCAGTTCTGTACCAACAAATTCTACCAGCTCCGGTTCGGGAATGCGGTGACGGCTTCCCTGCTGTTCACGGCTCTGAACGGTCTGACCACGGCTCTGCTGTTCTTCTGCATCGGCGGATTCCGGCTGACCGTGACGGCATACTCCCTGATGATGGCGGCTGTTATTGCGGTTCTTTGCTGTCTGTATACCCTGATCGGGTTCAGGATGCTTGCGCTTGGGAATATGTCCGTGTATACCATGTTTCTCATGCTGGGCGGGATGCTGCTGCCCTATCTGTACGGGGTGTTCTGGCTGGATGAGGAAATCACCGTCTGCCGGATCCTGGGGGTGATCCTTCTGGCGCTTTCCATGGTTTTTCCTGTGCTGGGTACCGGCGATGATGAGAGTAAAAAGAAAACCAGAACCCTTTTCCTGCTGCTCTGTCTGGTGGTGTTCACCCTGAACGGGTTTGTCAGCATCACCTCCAAGATGCACCAGATCTCCGACAGACTGATCGTGGGGGAAAACGATTTTGTGATCCTGTCCAACGGGATGAACGGTCTGATCTCTTCTGTCGCCCTGTTTTTCATGTGTCTCGCCCGCCGTACAGCTCCTCTCAGAGAACCGCTGACTGCCGGAAGCATGGGACTGATTGCCGGGATCATCGGAGTAAGCGCTGCCTGCAACGGAACATCCTATATGCTTCAGCTGATCGGCGCCGCCAATGTGCCTGCATCTGTGCTGTATCCCATGGTTACAGGCGGGATGATGGTGCTCTCTGCTGTGGCCGGAATGGTGTTCTTCCGGGAATTTCCCGATAAAAAGACGGCTGTCGGTCTGCTGTTGGCCTTTGCGGCAACCTTCCTGTTCCTGTTCTGACAGAAATACCGCTGTGTGCCTGTCCATGGTGATGCAGCGGTATATTTTTATAATTTTGGTGAAAAGTTAGTGAAACGGCAGATATGGTTGTCTTATCTTTATGAAAAGACTTTGTAAGGGAGGGATTCTGTGATCCTTTTGGATATGCTGGCAGCGTTCAGCGATCCGGCGGAAGAAGAGCTGGAAGCCTTGATGGATGCGTATGAAAACCTGCTGTACGCCATTACGGTGGGGATTCTCGGGAATGGCCGCAGGGAGGATGCGGAAGAATGTGTGGCGGACACGTTTCTGGCCTACTGGCGGAACCGGCACCGTCCCATTGAAAATGTACAGGCATATCTGGCGGTGTCTGCCAAGCACATGGCACTGAACCGGCTGAAACAGCTACGCCGCCGGGAATACGAACAGCTGACAGAAGAAATGCCGGATCTGTTTTCCCTGTCTCCGGAGGAAGAAGTGATGGAGACCATCAACGAGGAAATTGTCAGACAGGTGCTGACGGAACTGAAAGGCTACGACGGAGAGATTTTTCTCAGACGGTATTTCTGGTGTCAGAGTGTGAAGGAGATTGCCCGGCAGATGGGACTGCAGCCGAAATTTGTGGAAAACCGGCTGTATCTGGCGAAAAAGCACATCCGGGAAGAACTGCTCCGGCGGCACATCAATCTGTAAGGGAGGAAAGCGTATGCGATACGATATACCGATGGATTTTTATCCCGCACCGGTGCGGCTGACAAGAGGACAGAAACAGCGGATCCGGAATCTGGTACAGCGCAGTCTCCGGGGGGAAAAGGTCAACAATGTGGTACCCCAGCGGAGTCTGGTGCCGATACTGGTGATGTTTGCGCTGTGTATCCTCCTTGGCGTTACGGTTTCTCAGCCGCAGGTACGGGAGTTTGTCGCAGAAGCGGCTGCAAGAATCACCGGATTTTTCGTCAGGGAAGAAACCGGCCCTCAGGAAGAAACTCTGCCGGAAACGGAACTGGAAGCAGAAACACCGAAAACTGAAACAAGTATCGGCGCAGAGGTCACGGTGGGGGATGTCCGGCTGACGGTGGACAAAGCCATCCTTGCGGAAAACGGGCTGTACATTCATCTGGAGTTTACGCATCTCACAGGCTCCTTTGACGGAGATATTCTTCAGTTTGACACTCTGTCTCTGGGGTATGAAGCTGTGCCGGAACAAATCAGCCACATCGATCCTTGGTACAATCTTATGTCGCTGCAATGGGGCGAAATGGGGATTTATGCAGGAGAAGTGTTCGCTCTGCTGAATCGGGGGGAAAGTCCCCAGTCCGAGGTGTCCTACTGGCTGCATCTGGGAACGGAAAAGCAACAGACAGGGCAGTACCGGCTGCAGATCGGGCGGCTCTTCGGCTGTGACACATCGGCAGCGGAATTTGTCTGCACGGAGTATGGTGATTTTGATGTGATCTTTACACTGACGGAGATCCCGGAGATTACACCGACAGTCCGGTATACACCCATGTCCTCCTTTGCTCTGGGCGATGTGGAATACACGCTTTCTTATGTGGAAGCGGCACCGCTGAAAATCACGGTGGAGATCACCTGCGGAAGGGAGAATACCTTTTCACCGGAAGGATTCCCGGAGCTGCAGCTGACACCGGTGCACAAGCTGTACGGTATGTTCAATGCTGTCAGAGAACTGGAACTGACGGGAGAAAAGCGGAACGAACTGTACGAGCAGCAGTATGATCTTACACCGGTATTCAGCACAGAAGCCGGTTCGCCGGAGTACCAGGCAAGCAGTTACAGTTATTCGTACCGAAAGACGGAAGCGGAAGAGGATGCTGTTTATTTCGAGTTTGCCATGACAGAACCGCTGCAGCCGGATAGGCTCCGTCGGCTTGTGCTGGAACGGATGGACGGCATGGCATCGGCTGTGATCTGGGAAGCGGATGAGTAAGCCGGACAAAATTTTTCAACAGACAGAACCTCCCGAAGCAGTACATTCTGCCGAAGGAGGTTCTGTGTTTTTATGTTTATTCGTGCTCCGCCAGATAAATACCAACCCGGGACTGTACGATATCCGCACACTCCTCTGCCGAAATTGCACCGGCAAGGAAGCGGGACTGTTCTTCGTTGACGATCTTTCGGATATCTGTCGGTACGGATGCCGTGTACCCGGCGGTTTCATACAGATGCCGTATCTGCGGAAACAGTGTATCGGTAAGATCAAATACCACAGTGTCCGCTGTTTCTGTCAGTCCTTTGCCGAAGTTTGTCTGCCCTGTCTGACGGTATATCGACATCTGATACCCTTCCATGGATGCCAGATACTGCATATACGGTTCTGTCAGGGAAGTGAACGGATACTGATCCGGGAACTGCGCTGTCTGCCCGTCCAGTGCCGATATCTCCTGCAGGATGGCGTCTTCTATAAATTCCCACGCAAGAGCCGGATCCCGGCAGGTGGAGGGGATGGAGAAGCTCTTACCGGAGTAGAGTACCAGCACACCGCTTGCTTCCGTGGAGGGATATCCGATCAGTGTGATATCCGTATCTGCCAGCGCTCCGCAGATGTTCAGCATCGTATCCAGATTCCGGAAAGATGACCCGCCGCCGTATTCGTTGTTGTACAGCTTGATCTTTCCGTTGTAGTACAGGTTTTCATCCCCCGCCTGCACGATAAGTTGATCCGTTTCCCCGGCGATCACCTGCTCCATGGTGTTGATCCCGTGGTCGAAATACTCCTGCCCTTCCGCAGGCAGACCGGCAAGAAACGCCAGATACCGCAGATACAGGGGATCTTCAAAGCACGCCTGTCCGTCCCGGAGGAAAAAGCTGTTGACACGGTTATTGAACAGGACATAATCCGCATTGTCACGGGACAGGTATTCCATCAGGTATTCTCCGTCCTCCAGCTCTTCCGCAAAATCCAGAAAGGTTTCCAGATCCCAGTGGGTCATGCCGCCCAGGGCTTCCGTTTTTCCGGCAGGGGAGGAGAACGTGATAAACGAACCCAAAGTATGCAGCTGTCCGTCTTTTTCATAGCTGTTTTTCACGCAGGGCGCAATGTCCTCCGGGCGGATCTCTCCGGTCATCAGAGGATACAGGTCTATGGGCGAGAAGGTCTTGTCAATCAGAATATCCGCCTGCAGAAGTCCTGTGTGCAGATCCAGATCGAGCCGGTCGTACCCCGCCATGGCATCCTCGTCTGTGTTGTACCTGCTGTATGTGACCAGTTTGATATACGCATCCGTATGGGTACGGTTGAACCGGAGAACCGCATCCTCCACCACCGCACCGGCTTCATAACAGGCCAGTGTCAGGACAGTCATCTGCGACAGATCCTTATCCGGTGCTTTTTCCACAAGCATCATTTCTTCTTCGGGGGTTTCAAAATTGTTATATCGATTGTAAGCGGCTGTTCTCACGGTATACTGCTCTCTGCCCGGCAGTTTTTGGATGCTTCGGACATTGCTGCCGTTTATCCCGGAGGAAGCAAACTGCAGAACCGTTTCCACCGCCGCATCTTCTCTGCCGTATTCCCAGCGATACACACCGGCACTGTTATTCCAGCCATACAGAAATCCGTCCTCACAGGCAATCATCCGGCTTCCGTTTATCATATTCTGAGAAGAAGCGATCTCCCCCGGAAGATACCAGCTTTCCACGGCGGCACCATCTTCCCATTTTTCCAGTTTCCAGACAGTCTCTCCCTCATCCCGTACAGTGGTGACGATCCAGACGGTATCCCCTTCCACTGCCAGTGCATCAAAAGCCTTGGGAAGCTCCCACTGTGCGGCAACGGTCAGGTCTTCCGACAGCAGGGTACACTGTTTGTCCCAGCCTGCCGCAAGTCCGTTTTCCGTTTCCACCAGAATCCGTTTGGCGAAATCCGAAGGACGGTCAGGGCGGATGATATCCCAGTCTGCTGAAGCGATCACATTTCCGTCCCAGCCGATGTGATACAGCGTTTCCTCCGCCAGCATATAGATGCCTCTGTTACCCACAGCAGAAGGCGCACTGAAAGCACCCATGTCCAGCGGGGTTTCTTCCAGAATATTTCCTTCCCCGTCCAGTTCCAGAATACGGAACCAGACCTCCGCTTCCTCCTCCCCGGTCAGTACCTCATAATCCAGAGAGGTGTCCCTGTAATCCACTGCATAATAGCCGTCTTCCCGTTCCCATACCGCCGTGTAGTCTGCCTCCCAGACGGGCGTGTATATGCCGGTCAGAATTTCCGGATCCGCTTCCTTTCCGCAGCCGGTCAGACAGAACGCCAGTATCAGCAGAAACCATAGTCTTTTCATATATATCTCTCCCGCCCGGATACTTTTATCCGCATTCAGTATACCGGCTTTTCTCATGGATTACAATCGTATTTTTGTAAAATGTTCATGAATGCTCCGCCAGATAGATCCCCACCCGGGACTGGACAATGTCCGCACATTCCTCTGCCGAAATCGCACCGGCAAGATAGCGGGATTCTTCCTCATAAGCAATATCTCGGATCTCCCAGTCATAGCCGCCCGGACAGCCCGCATTTTCGTACAGCCAGCGAAGATTGCAGATCACTGTATCGTTCACTTCATAAATCGCACCGGGCAGACCAAGCCGTGTGCCGTTTTCATCCAGTTCTATATTCCATCCGTTGGTTCTTGTACTGCCGTCATAAGACTGAAAACTCTTCCAGCCCCGCATGGATTCCAGATAGTCGTAATACGGCTCTGCCAGTGTAGGGAAACTGAGATCGCCGATCTGGTGATCCACTTCCGGCGTCTCTGTTGCCGTCAGCAGCAGTTTTTCAATGAATTCCCATGCCAGCGCAGGATCCTGACAGGTCTGCGGAATGCAGTAAACGCCACTCCAGCCCACACTGACACCATTTCCGGATTGGGTGGGGTATCCGATAAAGGCAAGCTCATCCGTACCGAAGGTGTGGTATGCGCGCATCATCCGCTGCAGGGAAGTGAAGGTTTCGCTGTCCAGCTTGATCTTTCCGTTGAAATACAGGTTTTCTCCGCCGGATTCCACCACTACCTGATCCTCTGTGATCTCGCCAGCAAGAAGGGAGCCAACATTGCTGGAACCGTGATCCATATATTTCTGTCCCTCCACGGGAACAGTGGACAGCCATTTGAGATACCGGGGGTACAGCGGGTCGGTAAAGTACGCTTTCCCATCCCGGATAAACGGTTCATAAGCTCTGCCGTTGAACAGAGCGAAATAAGAGTATGTCTGTCCCACATCTTCAATCAGATATTCGCCCTCCGGCAGACTTTCCGCATACTCAAGAAATTCTTCCATTGTCCATCCGGCAAGGGAGGCAACTGTATCCTGTCTGCCGTAAAGAGTGGAAAACGTGATGGTCGGGGAGATCTCATACAGCTTGCCGTCCGATGCGAACTGGTTCATCACACAGGGGGCAATATCCTCCGGTTTTACTTCACCGGTCATCATCGGCAGCAGATCCATGGGATTCCATGTGATATTGTACAGCAGATCCGCCTTCACCAGTCCGTTATCCAGTTCCAGATGCATTTTCTGGTAGTCATCGTATTCGATAATCTGGATTCTGGCATCCCGATGGGTGCTGTTGAACTCGATTACCATTTCTTCCAGATCATAATTCCATCCCGAGCATACCAGATTCAGTACCGTCAGCTCCGACAGATCCAGATCCGGTGCAGGCTCATAAAGGGCGACTTTCTCAAAATACCCGCTTCCTTTGGCATACTGTACCGAATACAGAGGCGTTTTGCCGGGAATCCGCTGTACGGCACGTACTTTCACCCCGGGAATGGCGGAGTTCTGGAAGGACAGAATGTCTTCATATACCGGATCTTCCCCATCTGCCGTGAACTGCCACCGGAAAGTCCCGGCAGAATCCCAGCCATACAACCAGCCGTCTTCACAGGCAATCACCGGATTCCAGTTGAACGAATTGGGATCCTGCAGCCGTTCCGGCAGGGCACAGATTTCCGTCAGAACGCTGTTTTCCGCTTTGCCAAGTGCACGTCCTTCCTTGGTTTTGTAGGTGATCCACAGAATATCGTCCTCTGCGAATACCATATCCCCCTGTCCCGGCAGCTCAATTTCTCCCGCCGGCTGCAGGTCGTTATCCAGCAGGACACAGCGTTTCCCCCAGACTATGGCAAGACCGTCTTCCGTCTCCGTCAGCGGAATAGGCGAATTCACAGCCGTCAGGGATTCCGGGAGGGTGGTGTTTGCACTGCCGGGCTTCCACTCCCCTGCCGGAGACAGTGTCATGCTGCCGTCCCAGCCCACCCGGTGCAGTACATACCCCACACCCTGTTCGGAAGAAAGATAAAAGAAATACACACCATTGTCCCCAACGGCAAAGTCATGGATGCTGCGTGTGAACTCCAGCGGTTCTTCAGACAGAATTTCTCCCGTATCGTCTGTCAGTACCATGTGCAGACCGTGCTCCCGTGCTTCTCCGCTTTTCATGTTGTCGTAATTGTACACATATCCGTATCCATCTCCTGCCGGCCAGATCCCGCTGGAAGACATCAACTGGTCGTGCTGGCTTTCCACAATGGGGGCATACACATGGGTCAGCCGGTTGGGATCCGCTTCCTCTGTCTCCCGGCATCCCGTCATAAGCAGGCAAAGCCCTGCCAGTATCCATAAAAACTTCCGCATAACAAACCTCCTGTCAAGTTTTTGGTTTCACTGTATAGGACAATCAGCGTATGCGTTTTCCCTAAAACCGGATGTATATTTTTACAGATTTGTCTGAAAGCACAAAAAAACCTCCTGCCGTTTGGGCAGAAGGTCATGGTTTATCGTACAACTGTACAGAATTCGATTCCATAATACAGAAGTGCATCGATGGTTTCGGGTGTCAGCCGCTCCCCGCACACCACAATGGGTACAGCGGGAGGACAGCCGGTGTTTGCCTGTGCCAGAATCCGTCCCGCACAGGATCGGGCAGGCAGGGTTTCCTGGGGGGCAAAGGCGGCTTCTCTGGGGGAGCATACCCGCTCAGGCAGGGAAAACACAGGGGGCGCATCCGGAATCTGGTTTTTACGTGGCAGAGATAGGAGCGCTGCGGTTAATCTCTCCAGTCCCTCCGCACCGGTTTCGGGGGTCAGCATAGCCACCAGAAAATCCGGATCGGCGAATTCGCATTCCATACCGTTTTCCCGCAGGACAGCGGCAAGCTCCGTACCCGTATAGCCGTAGGACTTTGCGGAAATGGTCAGCTTCATTGGCTCATTACCCACGCAGGCATATCCATGAGCGGTCAGTGCCTTTTGGCATTCTTCCACTCGCTTCACAAACACAGCCAGTGTATCACGGTAATCTTCCGCCAGATACCGGTTCACGGCGTCCAGTGACTGCAGGATCAGATAGGACGGACTGGTGGAGCCGAACAGTGCCAGGGCATTTTTGGCTTCCCTGACAAAATACGGGTCAGCGTTTTGTGCAATATGGAGATAGGCAGCACCGGTCAGGGCAGGCAGGGTCTTGTGGGCGGAAGCACAGCACAGATCTGCGCCAAGATCCATGGGATGCATGGATTCCGGCAGAAAATGCAGGTAAGCCCCATGGGCATTGTCCACCAGAAGCAGTGCTCCGTGGGCATGACAGACCCGTGCGATCCCGGCAATATCGGCGCAGTTTCCCAGATAATCGGGGTTTGTCAGATATACGGCAAAGGCGGCGGTTTCCGTCAGGGCACGATCCACTTCTTCCGGTGTCAGCAGGCAGGAAAGATAGGAATCCGGCGTTTCCGGAGTCAGCCAGACAGGTTCAAAATCCAGCAGTATGGCGGCGGTGAGAAAGGTTTTATGTGCGTTTCTCCCAGCGGCGATCACCGGCTGTTTCCCCTGTTCCCGGGCATAACCGCAGACCAGCCGGAGCATGGCACGGATGCACTGGGAGGAGCCTTCCGTGGAATAGAATGTTGGACAGCCGAACAGGGAAGAAGCGTTGTCTTCACTTTCCCGGATGATGGAGTCCGCCTCATACAGGCTGTCAGCCCCTGCGATCTCCGTCAGATCCAGTTCTTCCATCCCCAGAAGGGCTTTCCCTTTGTGTCCGGGCATATGGAGGCGCAGAGTACGGCTCTCCTGATATTCCCTGACAAAATCATATATGGGGGTGTTCATAAAAGGTATCATCGGCGCAGGATTCACAGTCGCCGCAGTCACTGCAGTCGGTATCGGCATTTCCGGTGTCTTCGTTTGCAAACTCCCGGGTAACGGCTACCAGAATGGCGCATTCCATCCGTTTGCGGAACAGGTCGCATCCTGCCTTGTAGATTCCCTTGACGGAACCGGTAGCGTGGTACGCATTGGCAGCACATCCGCCGGAGCAGTACAGCCGTGCCCAGCAGTCTTTGCACTCGGGACGGGCGTATACGTTGCAGGAAAGAAATTCTTTCTGAATATCGGTGTTCTGTACGCCGTCAAAAACATTGCCCAGCAGGTATTTTTCATCTCCCACAAACTGGTGGCAGGGATACAGATCGCCCCAGGGGGTAACAGCCATGTATTCCGTACCGGAACCGCAGCCGGAGATCCGCTTGTAGATACAGGGACCGCCGAACAGATCGATCATGTAGTGGTAGAAGGTGAAAGGACGTCCTTCCTTATCCCGTTCAATCATCAGCTCTGCCAGCTGTTCATACTGCTCCATGACGATGGCAATGTCCTCCGGTGTCAGTTCAGAGGGATCCCCTGCCGCACAGACAACCGGTTCCATGCTCAGTTCGGTAAAGCCCAGATCCAGCATGGTTTTGATATCGGCAAGGAAATCGGGATTGGCATGGGTGAAGGTGCCCCGCATATAGTAGGTACGGTCCGGCAGACCTTCTCTGGATTTCACCAGCTTCTGGAACTTGGGAACGATCTTTTCCCAGCTGCCCTTGCCGTTATAGTCCACCCGGAACCGGTCGTGGATCTCTTTCCGACCGTCCAGGGACAGCACCACGTTGCTCATTTCCCGGTTGGCAAAATCGATCACATCATCATCGATCAGCACGCCGTTGGTGGTCAGGGTGAAGCGGAAATTCTTGTTGTGGATCTTTTCGATTTCTCTGGCATAGGCAACCAGCCGCTTAACCACATCAAAGTTCATCAGCGGTTCGCCGCCGAAAAAGTCCACTTCCAGATTGTGCCGTGTTCCGGAATTGGCAACCAGGAAATCCAGAGCCTGTTTTCCCACTTCGTAGGACATAACGGCTCTTTCTCCGTGGTACTTGCCCTGGCTGGCAAAGCAGTAGGAGCAGTTCAGGTTGCAGGTGTGTGCAATGTGCAGGCAGAGAGCCTTGACTACGCCGGCGGTCTTTTCTTTCAGATATCCGGCCATTTCCTCAAAGGTATCCGGTGCAAACAGTTCTCCGTTGTCCCGCAGTTCTTCGATCTGGCCGTAGCACTCCTCAATGTCGGCAGCGGTGATTCCTTCCTGTCCGGCATATTTTTCGTGCATGGCGGCAAGCACATCGGCTTTGGTATGTTCTTCAAACATGGCGATAATGTCATACGCCACATCGTCCACTACGTGTACAGCACCGGAGCAGATGTCCAGTACGATGTTGTACCCGCCCAGTTTATACTGATGAATCATGTTATTCTGTCCCTTCGATCAGGTGTATATATGATGAAAAAATGCCGCCGTTTTCTGGCGACATTTCCGGAATTACTTGGATTCCTTTGCGGTCTTGTTTTCGCACTTCTGATTGGCGATGCCGCAGCTGGTCTTGCAGGCGGACTGGCAGGAGGTCTGGCATTCGCCGCAGCCACCCTTCTTTACGCTGGCATTCAGGTTACGGGTCTTCAGAGTCTTGATATGTTCCATGGTATGAACCTCCGTTTATGGGATTTATATACCTTGTTATTATAGCATACTCCCCGCCGGTTGTCAATCATTTTTCGGGGAGTTTTTTCTTTTCTTTATACAGGTTCAGGCATAATTTTTTCTTGACAGAAGCAGGAGAATATGGTATTATGTAAATAGAATAAAGAAAGGGGAAATCGTATGAGAAAGTTTATGAAAAATGCATTCATTCTGCTGCTTGCCGGTGTTATGCTTACCTCCTGCGGCAGTACAGCTGAGGTGCAGGATACCGGGACGGATGTTGTGGATCCCGCAGAAACCCAGGCGGCGGAGACCGAAATAACCTCCGGTGTACCGTCAGATACGGATTTTGGCGGAGAACTGGTGAACATTCTGTATTCCCCCACCCAGACAGGAGATGAGATCCTGTTTGCGGCCAAAGAAGAAACAGGGGATGTTCTCAATGACGAGGTATTCAACCGGAATCTGACCGTGATGGACAAGCTGTCGGTGGAAATGGCGTTCAACATCATTCCCAGCGGAGATATTCTGACCTTTGTCCGCAATTCCGTACAGGCTGCCGACAACAGCTTTGATATGATCACCGGTGCCCAGTACCAGCTGGTGAAAATGATCAACGACGGTCTGTACCTGAACCTGATCGACGCACCGTATATCGATACCGACAGTCCCTGGTGGGCGGGGGAATACATCAGCAATGTCAACATCGGGAACGACCGGCTGTACTTCCTGACCGGGGATATCACGCCCCTGTTCCTGCGCTGGATCTCCTGCTGTTATTTCAACAAGACTGTATACGAAAACAACTACGGCGATCCGGCAGAACTGTACCAGCTGGTCATGGAAGGCAAATGGACATACGACAAGCTGGCAGAACTGACCACGGGTCTGTATGTGGACAACAACATGAACGGCAAGACGGATCCGGAAGATATGCTGGGCTACGGGCTGATCAAGTCGGCACTGACCGACTCCCTGTATCTCAACGCAGGCGCAACCTATATGGATGTCGGATCTGACGGTATGCCGGTGTTCAATCCCGTAACCGATCTGACGGTTTCCATCATGGAAGGTCTTTACTCCCTGTACTATGAAAATCCGGCGTGCTGTGTGTATGAACCCACCACTTGGGATGTGTTCAACAACGATGTGACCGCCAAGTTTGCCCAGGATGAAATGCTGTTCCTGTTCGGTTATTTCTTCACTTCCGACTTTCTGCGGGATATGGAAAGCGATTACGGCGTAATCCCATACCCCAAGTTTGACGAATCCGTGGCAGATTACCGTGCGCTGGTACACAACGATGTGGCACTCTGTGCGCTTCCCGTGACCTGCGGCAAGGTGGATACTGTATGTGCCGTGATGGAAGAGCTGGCATTTGAGGGATATCTGACCACTTCCCCGGCGTATTATGAAATCGTGCTGAAGGGTAAGTATATGCGTGACTCCAGCGATGCTGCGGCTCAGCTGATCGACTCCATTCACGATCTGGCTTACACCGAAACCGGGTATGCGTATGCTTCCATGACCGAAAGCGGCGGCTATATGCATCGTTCCCTGATCGACAAGAAATCCGGCAATATCGCTTCCCAGTGGGCATCCATTCAGTCCAAGGCAGATGCGGCGCTGGCCAAGCTGATCGAAACCTATTCCGGACTGGAATGAGGCAGAGAGATGGACGGAAAACTGCGATTGATGACGGCGCTGTACCTGCGGAAGGACGATAAACTCCTGATGCTGTACCGGATCGGTTCCCGTGTGGTGGAACCGTGCTGGTGCGGTGTTGGCGGTCATCTGGAACCGGAGGAGATTGGAGATGCACGGATCAGTGTGCTGAGAGAGGTCAGAGAAGAAATCGGTCTGACGGAAGAGCATATTGAAAACCTGACCCTGCGGTATGTGACACTGCGATACACCAAAGGTGAGATCCGTTATAATCACTACTTCTTCGCCGATCTGAAGGAGGATGCGCCCCTTTCCATGAAATGTCCGGAAGGGGTGCTGGAATGGATCCCCATGGACAAGGTAATGGAACGGAATATGCCCTTTTCCGCAAAGTTCATGATGGAGCACTATCTGCGGGAAGGCAGATTCACCGATACTCTGTACGGCGGGATTACCACCGATGAGGGAATCGATTTCGTATCCATGTAGTACAATAGAAAACCGCCGGAGACGGATCGGAAACGAACCAGTCCTCGGCGGTATTTTTTTGTGGATCTGTCAGATAATTTCCAGATAATCCCGGTCAATCAGCTGGGAGCCTGCGTATACGGGTTTGTCCAGATAGAAGAACGCTGTAGACGAAATATCGTCCTGCAGGGGCAAATACCGTCCACCGCTGCGCCAGCCCAGTGCCTGAATGGTTACACGGATATCTTCGGCAAACCGGATGGGATCGGTTACATGCCAGCGATAGAGACTGAAGCGCTGCTGGGAGTTGTACAGTCCGTCCGGGGCAAAGGGAATCATACCGGAGTAAGGGGTGCAGAAGGGTTCGTAGCGGTGCTCGTTATCGAAATTGTATGCACCGCAGAAGTAGTCTTCCGTGCCGGTGCCGCAGATGGTGGGGAATTCCTCATCCCCATCCAGGTAGAACTTGATTTCACCTTCACCCCACCAACCGGAATTGTTCACGCCCCATGCCATGTAGGTACCCACATACTGTCCTCTGCCGGAAATACCGTCCAGGATGGTGTGTACGTTCTTGTAGGGCAGGGGATTGGAACGGCGGAACTGTGCATGGAAATAACCGCAGTCTTCCGGCACTTCACATTCGGTATAGTCGATCTGGTAGTACAGGGTGAACACCTCATCCGCCAGATTTTCCACCGTGATCCGGCAGCCGGTGCGGAAGGGCATTTCCCAGTAGCAGTTCATACCGTTTCTGGGATTGTTGCACACGGCAAGGGAAGAAAGCTGCTTGAAGGTGGTGTTATAAGCATTGGCGAAGAAGTCGCCCAGCGGACATTCCACAGAGGGAATATCACTGCCGTCCCAGTAGATCCGCAGGATGGCGTACCGGGTGGGAATACCGGCGGGGGTCAGCCAGATATGCTGAATCGCACCGCTGCCCTTTATATCCGCCATGGTATAGACGGTGTGGGGGTCAATGCGGACAGAGGGAGAGATTTTCCAACCCTGCCCCAGTTCTCTGGCACAGCCGGCACCGGTGCCGGTAGTCGCCATGCCGCCTCTGCCTTTTTCTCCGGTGGGGTTTTCGGCACAGATGGAACGGGTGCGGGCGTTGGTCATACGGGAAAGGGTAGCCATATCGGATCCGAGAATGGGATTCATAACTGCCTCCTTTATATTTTAAGAATGGGGGAAGTATGCGGATACCATAACTTCCCCCGTTGTTGTTTTATCTCAGCGGCAGACCGGCCTTCTTTGCGCAGTCCACATAGTAATCGTAATCGATGTCGATGATGTTGGTGAAATAGTGGTTCATGCCATCGGTTTCGCCGTCATTCCACAGGATGGTGTAGAACTTCTTTTCCTCACCCACAGGCATATACCATACAGGTACACTGGTGTCAGACTTCACCACGCAGGTGGATTCGATCACCACATTGCCCATATCATCCAGCACCTTGTAGGTCAGGGTCTTGTCTTCTCTGGTATCGTTGACTGCGTGCAGTGCCGCCATGCCGTTTTCGGGTTCGTTGAACATCATGCAGACAGGCTGCTGGGAATTTTTGATGTACCAGTACGCCAGCTTTTTGTCCAGATAGTAGTCCACGATAGCGTCGGAGATCTGCGGCCAGCCGTCGATCAGGTTCCACCAGATGATGCCGGTTCTGCGCCACTTGGTCAGACGGAACCGTTCAATGAAGTATTTCTTGGCTTCCGCCTGGGAGATCTGGCTGGCCTGAGAGAAGGTGGCGAGATCCGCAGTGGCTTTTCCTTCGCCGAACAGGGTCACAACCTGATTCCACATCAGGCGGATACGGTAGCCGTAGGGTTCACTTTCGGCGGGGATCATGCAGGCGGCGTGACAGAGCCAGTCGGTCTGACCCAGGCAGGGCCACAGCTGTTCGGGAGAGATGTATTTCGCCAGAGATTCCGGAGAAGGACAACCGTGATAACCGGTTTCGGAAGCGAAATGGCAGATGGTGTTTTTGTAGTAATTGCCCTTGAAATAGTCACGGGGACCCCACAGATGGTCTTCGGAAATACCGCCGCCGTCACCTCTTGCACCGGCTGCATGGGCTTCTTCGTCCACATAGGGGGAGGAGGGCAGATACGGTCTGGTATAGTCCAGAGAACGGATGGCTTCCGGCAGTACTTTTCTGGTCAGTGCGTTCTGGTTGGGGTCACGACCCTCGCCGCCCCAGGCATAGCTGCAGTCACATTCGTTGTCGCCTGCCCAAAGCACGATACTGGGATGGTGCCGCAGGAGCTTGATGATGGCACGGGCTTCCTTGCCAAGAGCTTCCTGGAACCAGTCGTCCTGGGGATAGATGGCGCAGGCCATGGCAAAGTCCTGCCATACCATGATCCCGTGTTCGTCACAGTAATCGTAGAAGATTTCGTTTTCGTATACATTGCCGCCCCAGCAGCGCACGATGTTGCAGCCGATGTCAGACAGCATGGGCAGGATCTGCGGCAGTCTTTCTTCATCTCTGGAATGGTATGCGTCTACCGGTACCCAGTTGGAACCCATGGCGAAGATCTTCTTTCCGTTCACATGGAAACAGAATTCCCCGTCACCGTTCTTGTTGGTGCGGCTGGTACGATCCAGTACCACCTGACGGATACCGGTCTTCTTTTCATAAGTGTGGATCAGCTCGCCCTTGAAGTACAGTTCACCCACCATATTATACAGATTGGGATCACCGTAATTGTGAGGCCACCACAGCTTGGGACTTGCCACATGGGTGGTCGCATTTCCTGCGGTGTGCCACAGGGGAATGGTCCAGCCAAAGGAGGAATCGCCGCAGGTGCAGGTTACTTTCAGGGTGTAGTCCCGGATGTCCCCGGCGGGGATGCGGCAGTTGTATACCATCTTGACAAAGGCGCTGTTTTCATCCGCACGATTGGTCTGCAGGAAAAGATCCTTGATGCTTCCCTTGGGCAGTCTGTCGATGTATACGTGCTTCCAGATCCCGGCAGATACGGCGCGGGGCATGATATCCCAGCCGTACTGAGAGGGAGCCTTACGGATGTACAGGGAGTCCGCATTGTACTTCATGCCGCTTGCATAAGGATCCTGTTCAATCTCACGGGCTTTGATCACGGCAGGGGTAAAGTGAACCACCATTTCATGCTCGCCGTCCGCCAGCTTGGGCAGATCAAAGACAACGGGCACAAACATATTGTCACTTTCCGCCACCAGCTTGCCATCGATGTATACCTGTGCGAAGCAGTCCAGCCCTTCAAACACCACTACATCGTCCAGTGCGGGATCAGCCTTATACTCAAAGGTACGATAGTAGAACAGGTGCATGGTTTCATAGGGATAGAGCTTGTAGATGTTCTGTGCATAGAAAATTTCCGGCACAACACCGGCTCTTTCCAGATCCAGCTCAAAGTTGCCGGGAACCACAGCGGGTACGGTTTTCATGCCGGAGGCACGGATTGCCTCTGCGGTGGAGAGACCGGCATCGATCTCTCCGTGCTGACCGTAAGACAGTGTCCAGTTTCCGTCCAGGGAAAATACAGCATTGGATTTTTTAATCATAAGGATTTCCTTTCCTGCTTGCGCATGGGAGTCAGATTGGTTAGTATTAGTATAATGATCCGCCGGAAAAAAGTCAAGAGGAGGAAGAAAAAATGACGGAAAATAGTTGCATTCTTCCATTCCTGCCTGTATAATATGGATAAGCCATCTGCCCATGCGGACGTTTGCAGGGCAGATTTCATTCAACAAAGTATGGAGGTCATGTTATGCTCCCTATCACAAAGCCATTCACCATTACCAGAATTCCGGCTGCAAATCCCGCAGAAATTGTTGCCGCTCTTGCCGAAATTGCCGGAATCCGGGCGACAGGTGCAGGACAGCCCATCACCATCGAACTGGCAGCCGGAGACTATTTCCTGCCGGATACCATACGGATCGGGGCAGAAGTATCGGCTGTAACCATCGAACCGGCATCCGGTGCAAAAGTTCGCTTTTTCGGCGGCGTCCGTGTGACCGGCTTTACGGAAGATACCTACAACGGCACGCCTTGCCTCTCTGCTCCCATCCCGAAAGCAGCGGACGGATCCTTCCTGCAGTTCAGTGATTTTTATGTGAACGGTACCCGGGGTGACTACACCCGGTATCCCGAAGAAGGGTATCTGTATCCGGTGGATGTGGAAAACAAGGAAGGACAGCTGTTCTCCGGATCCCACTGGTTCATTGCCGCACCGGGGGATTTCCCGAAAGGCATGAAGAACCCGGAGCAGGTCATCGTCAGCTACTGCCATTACTGGATTGACGAACATTCCCCCATTGCGGATTATGATGAGGAAACCGGTAAGGTGACCTTTGCCTACTGCTCCCGATTCAATATAGCCGGCGGTAAGGGAACCTCCAGCGGTCTGGAATACTATCTGGAAAACGTGGCGGAAACCTTTGGTAAGCCCAATCAGTGGTATGCTGACGAAGGACGGATCTACTATGTTCCCCGTGACGCATCCATCACCCCCGAGACCATTGACGCATACATTCCCACCATTCACCAGCTGTTCGATATCAGTGGAACACCCGAAAAGCCCGTGAAGCATATCATCATCCGGGGCATCGACATGGCTGTGATAAAAGGAGATTACGGTTCTCTGGGCAGCACATCCGGTAAGAGAGAAGCCGAACAGTACGCCTCCGATCCCCAGGCAGTGTCCAATGCAGGCGGTTCCATCCGGTTCGCCTATGCCTCTGACTGTGCGGTGGAAGATGGTTCTCTGAAAAACTACGGTCTCCACGGTGTATCTATTGAAAACGGCTGTGCGGGGATCCGCATTTCCGGCGTGACCTTCCGGGACGGCGGTGCGGGCGGTGTCCGTATGGTGGGCGGTGCCCATGGTGCTCCTGCCTGCGAAGAGACTCACGACTGCATCGTGGAAGACTGCGTAATCGACCACTGCGGCAGACGGTATTTCGCAGCCTGCGGCGTGCTGATGATGCACACATGGCGGTGCACCGTAACCCACTGTGATATCGGGTATCTGTATTACACCGGCGTATCCTGCGGCTGGGTATGGGGATATGCCCCCAACAATGCCCACGACAACCGGATCACAAAGAATCACATCCACCATCTTGGTATGGGTATGCTGTCTGACATGGGCGGTGTGTATCTGCTGGGTCTGCAGCCCGGTACGATTGTCTCAGGCAATGTGATCCATGATGTATATTCCAAGAACTACGGCGGCTGGGCTCTGTATACCGATGAGGGTTCGTCTTTCATGATTCTGGAAAACAATGTCTGCTATAACACCAGCGACAATGCGTACCACCAGCACTACGGCTCCATGAATACCGTCCGCAACAATATTTTCGCCTTTGCGGATGAAGCCATTTTCCGGGTATCCCGTCCGGAAGAGCACATGTGCATCCTGTCCGAAAACAATATCTATTACACCAAGGGTGCGCCCTTCTACCGTCTGGAACAGGGGCATCTGGACAACCGCACCGTAACTGCCCGGAACAACCTGCTGTGGGATACGGAAGGGAAGTTCCAGTTCCGGAAGGATATGCCGCTTTCCGACGGACAGGCGCTGGGCTTTGACGCAGACAGCTGTGTTGCCGATCCGAAATTTGCCGATCCGGAAAACGGTGATTTCACCCTGGCGGAAGATTCCTCCGCATACAAAATGGGCTTTAAGAAGATTGATATCTCCGATGTGGGTCCCAGAAAATAAGTAGGAAGTAAGAAATCAGAGATAAGATGTACGAAGGGAGTTTGTTATGGCATTCAAAGTTGGGTTTATCGGGTTCGGCGGTATGATTTCCGGATACCATCTGGGTACGATCTGCCGGGATGATGTTCCTTTTGAAGCGGTTGCGGCATTTGATATCGATCCGAACAGACGGGCTGCCGCAGTAGAAAAAGGTCTGATAGCATACGATACTCTGGAAGATTTTCTTTCAGCCGGCGGGTATGATCTGGTGGTGGTGGGTACAGCCAACAATTACCACTGCGAAATGGCGTGCCGGGCTATGGAAGCGGGATTCAATGTAATGGTAGAAAAACCGGCTGCCAGAAATACGGTGGAACTGGAAAAGATGATCGAAACTTCCGAAAAGACCGGAAAGCTGTTTACCGTACACCAGAATCGCAGATGGGACCCGGACTTTCTGAAGATCCGTCAGGCCATCGAAGACGGTGTGATCGGCAAGCCCTATATGATCGAATCCCGGATCCATTCCCCAAACGGAAACGGCGATATGTATGGCTGGCGTGCCATGAACGACCACGGCGGCGGGATGCTGCTGGACTGGGGCGTACATATGCTGGACCAGGTGCTGTATATGATTGACGAACCCATCAAAACCGTTTCCGCCAATGTGTTCTCCCTGTGGTCTGAGGAAGTGGATGACTATGCCAAGGTAATTATCACATTCCGGAGCGGACTGGCGGCACAGGTGGAAGTGGTGACATACTCCCCCATTGCCGAAGCTCGCTGGAATGTATACGGTGACAGAGGCGCCATGACCATGCAGGAGATGGGGGCTCCCGCCATTCATGTACGCCGGATCAAAGAAGACCGGTTTGCAAAACATCAGGCGGACGCTTTTGAAGATTACAAGGTGGTCATGAGAGAACACCGCCGTCATTTCATTGACGAGTTTGAAGAATTCGATACCGACAAGACTCCCGGCGGCGGCTGGCATTCCCTGTACCAGAATCTGGGCGGCGTGCTTGCCGGTACGGAAGAGCTGATCGTAAAGCCCGCACAGGTACTCCGGTGCATGAAGGTGATCGAAGCGGCGTTTAAGTCATCCCGTGAAGGCGTGACCGTGCAGTTCTGAAACACAAAAGCATAACAAAAGGACTTGTTACAGGGTTTTCATCCTGCGGCAAGTCCTTTACTTTTTATTTTACCGACCGTTCTCCGGACAGTACCAGTTTATAGTCTTCGTAATTCTTCTTCAGCAGTGCGGGAATGTCCAGTTCATAGGGACATCTGGTTTTGCACAGTCCGCAGCCGATGCATTCCGTGGTTTTTTCCATTTCAGCCTGCCAGTATTCGTTGAGCCAGCCGGCGGAAGGAGCACGGCGGATCATCAGGGAGATTCTGGCGCACTGGTTGATGGTGATCTCTTTGGGGCAGGGCATACAGTATCCGCATCCCCGGCAGAAATCCGCACCCATGGACGCCTTATCCGCTTCGATGACCGCAGTCATGGCGTCATCCATTTCCGGTATGCCCATCATGAAGGAAAGCCACTGATCCAGCTCCCATTCCTTCTGCACACCCCAGATGGGAAGTACATTGTCAAACTGCGCAATATACGCCATAGCTGCTGCCGCATTGGTGATCAGCCCGCCCGCAATGGCCTTCATGGCAATAAAACCTACGTCCGCTTTCCGGCACTTTTCCACAAGATCGATTTCTCTCTGTCCCGACAGGTAGCTGAAGGGGAACTGCAGGGTGGCGTACAGACCGGAGTCCACAGCTTCTTCTGCCACACCGATTTTATGTGCCGTGATCCCGATGTGCCGGATCATGCCCTGCCGCTTGAAATCTTCCATGGTCTCATACATACCGGTACCGTCTCCGGGGCGGAAGCACTGAGACGCCATGTGGAACTGATAGATATCCACGTAATCGGTTTTCAGATTGGTCAGAGATGTTTCCAGATGTCTCTTCATTTCATCCGGAGTGGATGCGCCTGTTTTGGTGGCGATGAAAATTTTCTCACGTACATCGGAGAGGGCGATTCCCATCTTCACTTCGCTGTCGGTATAGGCTCTGGCGGTATCAAAGAAGGTCATACCTCCCTTATAAGCCTTGCGCAGCAGCATAACGGCGGTTTCCGTATCGTCTCTCTGGATGGGAAGGGCGCCGAATGCATTCTGTGGGGTAACGATTTCCGTTCTCCCCAGTCTCATTTGTCTCATAGCGATATATCCTTTGCGATGTTACAGCCCCAGTTTTTCTCTGAGGAAACCGGAGACAGCGTGTCCCAGCAGTGTGTTTCCTTCGGCGGTAAAGTGGCAGTTATCTGCAAACTTGTCGCTGTCCCAGGTGATGGCAAGAGCGAACAGATCATCTACAGGAACCCCTTCCGCTTCTGCCGCTTCCACCCCGTACCGGTTGTACAACGTCAGTTCTTCCGTTGTGCGGTTCTTGGGTGTGCCGGTTTCGCCGGGATTCATGGGCGTGGTGGTAGCGAAAAATACAGGTACACCCGGATAGATTTTACGCAGGATCCGGATGATCCGGCGGATATTGCGGGCGTATTCATCTGTAGTGGAAAGGGACTCCGGGTCATCGTTGAAGTGGGCGGCGTCCCAGTGTCCGCAGTTGAAATGAACCGCCGCCACACGGGATTTGTCGGTCATTCCCACCCAGCCTGCCAGGGATTCCAGTACATAGTGGGTACACCGGCAGTTGTCATTGGGGTAGAGTACCTCACACACATCGGCAAGGTCAGCTTTTACGGTTTCACAATATCCTATGCGGATGGAGTCTCCGATTAAGAGAATCTGCGGTTTTGACATGATCTTCCCTCCCTTTGGTTCAGTTTTCTCTGGCGGCCAGCTCCCGTCCCATGAGAACCCCCATGACGGAAGCCATCATCAGACCTCTGGTCCAGCCGCTGGAATCACCGAGACAGTGAAGTCCGGTGATATTGGTATTGAAATGTTCGTCCATTTTGATCCGGTTGCTGTAGAATTTCAGCTCCGGGGAGTACAATAGGGTTTCAATGGAAGCAAAACCCGGCACCACATGATCCACTGCCTGAATGAAGTTGATGATGTTGGTCATGGCACGGTAGGGCATGGCGGAAGTAATGTCCCCGGCAACCGCATCGGGCAGGGTGGGACGGAGGTTGGACTGGGAAAGCTCCTTGGGCCAGGTGCGCTTGCCGTCCAGAATATCGCCGTACCGCTGTACCAGAATGTGACCTGCTCCCAGCATATTGGTCAGTTCTCCCACTTTCTGGGCATATTCAATGGGCTGATTGAAGGGCACGCTGAAGTTGTGGGAACACAGGATCGCCAGATTGGTGTTGTCGGATTTCAGATCCTTGTAGGAATGCCCGTTGACCACCGCCAGATCGTTGTCGTAATTTTCCTGGCTGACAAAACCGCCGGGATTCTGGCAGAAAGTACGTACCTTGTTCTTGAAGGGCTTGGGATATCCGATCAGCTTGGATTCGTACAGAACACGGTTTACCTGTTCCATGACTTCATTTCGCACTTCCACCCGGACGCCGATGTCCACCGTACCGGGTTGGTGGGCGATGTGGTGTTCCGCGCAGATCTTTTCCAGCCAGTCAGCACCTCTGCGTCCTGTGGCAATGACAGTGGTGTCAGCGGTGATTTCCATGGACTCATCACCACGGCGCAGGATCACACCACGGCAGATATCCTTGTCCAGCAACAGATCCGCACATTCCCAACCGAACAGCATTTCCACACCCTTTTCCTGCAGGTACAGTTCAATGGCGTGGTAAATGTTCTGTGCTTTTTCCGTACCCATGTGCCGAATGGGACAGTCCACCAGCCGAAGACCCGCCTGAATAGCTCTCTTGCGGATATCTTTTACTTCATCTGTATTTTCCAGCCCTTCCACCCGGGTATCCGCACCGAATTCCAGATAGATCCTGTCGGTATAGTCAATGGTATTCTGTGCCAGCGTTTCCCCGATCAGGGATGGCAGATCCCCGCCTACCTCACAGCTCAGGGACAGCTTCCCGTCAGAGAAGGCACCTGCACCGGAGAAACCGGTAGTGATGTGGCAGTAGGGCTTGCAGTTCATGCAGTGTCCTGTTCTGTCTTTGGGACAGTGCCGTTTTTCCACAGGCTGTCCTTTTTCTACCAGAACGATTTTCTGTTTCGATCCTTTGCGGATCAGTTCCAGTGCTGTGAAGATCCCGGAAGGACCGGCGCCGATAATAACAATATTGGTTTGCATGTGAATACCTCTTTTTTGGTTCATTCTATGAAATAGTATAACAGAGACAGAGCAGAAAGTCAAGGGAAGGAAATTCCAAAAAGAAAACGGTACCTTTTCAGATACCGTATTTCTGCTGTTACAGATGCCACTTTGTACAGAGGATAGAAGGGAAGCCTTCCTTTTCATACTGCTGGTAGTATACAGTCAGCAAAGAACCGTCGGACAGTTCCACGGATGCCGGGTAACCCAGGTCGCATGGTGTGGTTTCACAGAGTACGATTTCATCGCTCCATGTCTTACCGCCGTCACGGGTTACGACAGCCCGTTCCCCGAAAGGCTCAGTCCGTCTGCCATACACAAGTATCACAGCACCGGAGGAATGCTTCAGCAGGTGCGGCGGGGAGCCCCAGATGCCCATGGGAACCATGTCGCTCCAGGTTTTGCCGCCGTCATCGGAGGAGGTCTGGTACATGGTGAAGCCGAACGGTACTTCGGCACCTTCCGCACGGATGATACCGAGAAGCCGTCCGTCGTCCAGTTCAATGGCGTGCGGTTCATGGAAATTGTTCCAGATGGTGCCTTCCGGAATGTCCAGTTCACCCAGCTTCTGCCATGTACTGCCTTCGTCCCGGCTTTCCCATGCGGCGATGATATGTTCTTTTTCTTCACCGTAGGAATAGAGTTCTTTCCCCAGATACAGAATGGATCCGTCTTTCCGCAGTGTGGGACCGTGGGGAGAGCTGACCGGCACTTTTACCGTGGGTCCCCAGGTCATGCCGCCGTCATGGGAGACGCGGATAAAGGAACCGCCTTTATTATGCTCTTCCGGAATGGCAGGATACATATCCAGCACGCCGCCGGAGCCTGCCCAACTGCCGCGGATAGATTTTTCATAGGTAGTTGTGTATGCGGTGACAGGATGGGAAAACCAGGTTACCAGCATGGTTTTGCCGCCCAGACAGAGGATACCGGCATCCCGGTCGTCCAGGTAGGTGTCGTTGATCACCATGGGAATAGACCAGGTTTTTCCCTCGTCCCAGCTTTTGAACAGAACGGTTTTTCCGAAGGGGCAGATGTGGCTTACCCGGAAGCCGGAGCATACGGCATACAGTACGCCGTCATCGTCTTTGCAGACGGAAGGCCAGCCGTTGTACCGGAAGAAGGAGTTGGGGTTGTGCCAGATAACGCCGTGTTCGTTTGGATTGCGGATTTCCATATTACAGTCTCCTTTTCGGTGAGATTTCCTGAAAGGTATTTCCTGAAACGAATCTTCTATGGGCATTATAACAGAAACAGGCGTGTTTGTAAAGAGGAAACCATACAATATTCCCGCAAAATAAAAACCGGACATATCCGAAAGGATACATCCGGTCAGGATTGGTGCAAAATTTATCTCTTCTTGGAGAGTGCATAGCCTGCAGCGGAAACTACAGCAAAAACAGCAGCGATCACGCCCATATCAAAGGTCTGGGGAGCGGTGGTTACAGCAGCATTTTCAGCGGCAGCAGCTTCAGCAGCAGCGGCTTCGGCAGCGGCGATGGGATCGTAGTTCAGCTGATCGGCGGTCAGACCGATACCCTTGAAGATCTTGACATCGGAAACAGTGGTGTCAACTGCGTTGTAGTAAGCGTGGAAGTATACGCCCATGTTGTCATTGGCACCGATGGTCATGTCACGGGTGTCCAGTGCGGACCATGCGTAACCGTTTTCAGCAGAATCCATAGCGGCATAAGCAGTGAACTTGGCGGCGGCACCGTCAAATTCAAACTTGATGGTGATGAAGCCTTCAGCGTCTTCGTAAGCATTCTGTACGCCGAATACATAGTCACTCTTGCTCAGTACATCGAACATAGCGGTACGTCTCTGTTCGTAAACGGAGCCGTCACCATTGGTGGTGTTGAAGTTGCCGTACAGGCTGTAGTTGGCATATTCGGAATCGCTCAGTGCCCAGCCGCCAACAGCGATTGAGTTGTTCTTGGCAAGGTTGCCGTTGCATCTGATGCGGAAAGTCATGGTGTAGTTGGTGGAGGCATCTGCCTTCAGACCGTCAACAGCGCCGCCCCATACGTTCATCAGGGCATCGGTACCGTCTGCACGACCCTTGATGGTGATCGCCAGACCGTCGTCGGAAACAATGTAGTCGTGGTTGGCTTCGGCATCTGCATCGGAGTTGAGGCTTTCGCCGAAGAATACGCCGCCGGCTGCGAAGTCTGCCAGATACAGCAGATCGCCGTTTGCAGCTTCACCATAGGTCTTTTCCAGCTGACCGTTCAGTGCGGAAGCGGAAACAGCCATGCTGAGGATCAGTGCGCCTGCTGTCAGGAGTTTGAAGAATTTTTTCATGATGGAAATCCTTTCTGAGGAATTGATTTTGACAACATTATAGTAAATCCACCTGTAAAAGTCAAGGCTTGCGGAGAAAGAGGACAAAAAGATACAGAAAAAACGCAAAATTATACAGAAAAAGGAGCTTTCCCGGAAGAAAACTCCTTTTGATGCATTTCTCAGAACATGGGCACTACAGCGTTGCCGTAGGTGTTCTGCATATATTCCTTTACGATATCACTGGTCATGATTTCAGCCAGAGCCTTGACAGCGGCATTGTTTTCATTGCCTTCCTTGACAACCAGTACGTTCACATAGGTCAGAGCGGCTTCGGATTCGGTGGATTCGATGGCCAGAGCCTTGTTAACGTCCAGACCTGCGGCCAGTGCGTAGTTACCGTTGATAACAGCCATGGCAACTTCGTCCAACTGGTCGGGCAGCAGAGCGGCTTCCATTTCTTTGATATCCAGGTTCTTGGGGTTCTTTACGATATCGTTCTTGGTAGCGGTCAGACCTGCGCCTTCCTTCAGGGTGATCAGACCCTGGGCGGCCAGCAGCTGCAGAGCACGTGCTTCGTTGGTGGGGTCATTGGGAACGGCAATAGCGTCACCGTCCTTCAGGTCGGCCAGAGAAGCGCGGGTACCGGCGTAGATGCCGTAGGGTTCGTAGTGTACATTGGCAACGGTTACAAGGTGGGTGCCGTTTTCTGCGTTAAAGGAATCCAGATACAGCTGGTGCTGGAAGTAGTTGGCGTCCACGTCACCGGATTCGGTTGCGTTGTTGGGGGTTACATAGTCGTCCACAACCATGATTTCCAGTTTGAAGCCCTTTTCAGCCATGGCATCTTTACAGATTTCCAGAACTTCGGCATGGGGGGTGGAGGTAGCTGCTACCTTGATGGTATTTGCGTCAGAACCGCCGCAGGATACCAGAGAACCGGCCAGCAGCAGAGCGGAGAGTGCCAGTGCAATGATCTTTTTCATGATGATGTCTCCTTTGTAGGATAAAATTATATTCAGCCCTTGTTCCGGATACGCTTGTCGCAGACCTTTGCCAGATAGCCGAGGCTTTCCTGCATGATCTGCACCAGAATGATCAGGAGCAGGGATGAGATATACATAATAGAGTCGGTGAACCGGTACAGACCGTACTGGATTGCCAGCTGACCAAGACCGCCGCCTGCGATCAGATAGGTCATGGGAGTGTAGCCAAGGATGGTGGTAATGGTGATGGCACTGCCCACGATCAGGGAGGGCTTGGCTTCCGGCAGAACCACCTTGGTGATGATCTGCATATTGGAGGAACCCATGGACTGTGCGGCTTCGATCACGCCTCTGTCCACTTCTCTGAGGGAGGATTCCACCATACGTGCCACATAGGGGGCTGCGGCGATCACCAGATAGAAGATGAACGCATTGTTGCCCAGCTTTGTACCGACAACGATTTTAGCCAGCGGCTGGGTCATGACCAGCAGAATGATAAAGGGAATGGAACGCAGGATGTTGACCACAAAACCGACAATGCTGTTGACAGGGCGGTTGGGAAAGATACCGTCGGCTGAAGTTCCGTAGAGCAAAACCCCCAGGGGCAGCCCCAGAATGTAAGCAATGGCGGTACTGAAGAAGGTTACGTACAGGGTGTCCACAATGGCTTTGCCGTACATGGACAACATTTCGGGAGAAAAGATCTCAGCCATTTTCACGCACCTCCTCTGCTGTCAGGGTTTCATATTTCATGCCCCGGGAATCCAGATACGCCCGGATACGGGTGATGGCACCTTCGTCTTCCGGAAGCTGCAGCAGCATCTGACCGTAAGCCTTGCCGCCGATATTCTTGGTATCTGCACCCAGAATGTTTACAGCTGTGTGGCATTCCAGAGACAGATTGGAGATCACCGGTTCAAAGGAGGACTGACCGTCGAATACCAGACGGAGTACCGTATTCCCCCGAACTTCTGCCACAGCAGCGTTCTTGGGCAGTACCAGCTCCTTGGCAATGGCAGACTGGGGAGAAACAAAAATGTCCTTTACCAGTCCCGTTTCCGCCACAGTACCGTGATCCAGTACGGCGACTTTGTTGCAGATCTGTTCCACAACCCGCATTTCGTGGGTGATAACGATAATGGTAACACCCATGTTTTTGTTGATATCCTGCAGAAGCTCCAGGATGGCACGGGTGGTGTTGGGGTCAAGAGCACTGGTGGCTTCGTCGCAGAGCAGAACCTCCGGATCGGTGGCAAGGGCTCTGGCAATGGCGACACGCTGTTTCTGACCGCCGGAAAGCTGGGCGGGGTAGGAATGCATCCGGTCTTCCAGTCCCACAACCGTCAGCAGTTTTTTTGCCTTTTCCATGGCATCCTTTTTGGGTACCCCTGCGATCTCCAGGGGATAACACACGTTTTTCAGAGCGGTTCTCTGGGCAAGAAGGTTGAAGCTCTGGAAAATCATGGAAATGGAACGGCGGGTGGTCAGCAGATCTTTGTGGGAAAGAGAACCCAGATCCGTGCCTTTGAAGAGGACTTTCCCGGAGGTGGGTACTTCCAGATAATTGATACAGCGGACAAGGGTGGATTTCCCGGCACCCGACAGGCCGATGATGCCGAAGATGTCGCCCTTTTCCACTTTCAGGGACACATCCCGTACCGCTTCCACCTGCCCCTTGTCGGTCGGGAAGGTCTTCGATACGTTTTGCAGTTCGATCACGACAATACTCCTTTTGTGAACGATATACGTGAAAAGTCCGGAACAAAGAAAGCACTATGTCCCGGACACTGTTTTGCTGTGAGAGAATCAGTCACACCGAATGGAAGAAAACGGTACATACCCCGTCCCTCCTTCTTCCGGAATGAATTTCTTTATATAGGAAAGTATAGCACCAAACCAGCTGTTTGTCAATAGAAAATAGGGAAAATACGGAGAAAACAGCCTTCATTTCAGATGCACCGGCGCATACTGGCAGGGAAACTCTCCTGCATTCTGCACGGGATCAGACATGAAATCTGCTGGACAATTCGGAGGAAAAGCTGTTCCAGCGGAAGATGAGCTGAAAACAGAGAATGCCGACGGAAAAACCGATGCTGATGATCGCAAATGGACGGACGTAAATGACATCGCAGAGGTACAGGATACTGGTTAAGAGGGCACCGAACATACTGAGAAGAACATAAATACCGTAGGTAGAAGCGTTTTTGCGGTCCACCAGGGAGAGAACGAAATAAAAGGTCGTCAGGGAACTGGACACAATAGGAAGCAAATAGTTCACGCTCCAGTGCCGCCAGCCGAGAAGGTAGTCGATCCATATACAGACCGCCATGGAAATGATGGCAAGGTACAGAATATTTTTGGAAATATTCTTGCGTTTGCGATAGCCGATGTTGACAATCAGCCAGGCACAGATGGTGATCAGCGTCAGAGGAATGTACAGTGCCAGATGGGGGATGAACGCTGTGTTGATGATGTTGATGATGATGATGCAGATGATGGCTGCAAAAGTCGAAATCTTGAAAATCAGGTTATAAGAGGAACGGAGCGGAATGATCGGATATGCCTGCGGATCTTCTTCGCCGCCGGTACGCAGTACACGTCCGCAAAGAGGACAACGGTTTCGTTCACCTGTCAGATGCACACCGCATTTCTCACAGTATACCGTACCGGATCCGGAATTTTGATTCTCACTCATTCGTCAAACTCCTTTCCCGTATAGTTGGTAGTGATGGTCAGCGTGGGATCAAAGGCTGCCAGACGCCGGAAGAAGGAACGTTCCAGCTCCCGCCCCGCCAGAATTCCGGAGAACACAATTTCCATCCGGTCTCCGTAAGAGCAGATGCACACCTGCTTGGAGGGACTGCTGTTAACGATCAGAAAACGATCCACAAAGGATGCCAGCTCCTTCGGCATGGTGATTTTTCCCATGTTGGACAGGCAGATGGTACGGCGGTTGTTGGTCAGGATCTGGTACCGGCTCATGACAAAATTCTTCAGCCAGAGGGGCAGAATCCGTACCAGCCAGAACCGTTCGATCTTTACCTGCTCCGCAATGGTTTCCTCCAGATCCTCAGTGGTCAGCTTCTGCTGAAGGGTTACCGCAACGTGCTGACAGATGGTGGAAAAATCCTCTCCGTTGACAAAATCATATTCGATGTCTACAATACCGAAAAAGTTTCTGGCTGTATCGGAGGGGAAATAGTTTCGCAGATTCACCGGAATGGCGACAGATACCGGTTTGTCACGTTCACGCGGATCCATAATATCCCGGAGGCTGGCGATCAGCAGTGCTGTGGTAAAAACCGTCAGGGTCACGCCTTCTTCCCTGGCCGCTGTTTTCAGTGCCGTTACGGATGCACTTCCTTCCGTTACAAGAAGCCGCAGATCTGTGGTTTTCTGCCCCCGCAGACGATATACCTTCTTCCGCTCCTTGCCCAGTGCGCCGGCAATGTTCTTGCTTCGGATCCTGTCTTCCTTATAATACTGACTGAAGCTGTCCACTGCCTTTTCCTGTCCGGAACTGTCAATACCGAGATCCGGCATGGGAGCGGGGATCACATCCCGATGCAGAGTCGTCAGATACCGGGACAGGATCGTACGGAAAAACATAAGAGCACCTGTGCCGTCGCAGAGGGCATGGAAAACCTCAAGATGGATCCGGTTTTTGAAATAAAAAACATTGAACAGAAGTCCGCAGGGTTCATTCTGATAGATAGGACCGCAGGGAACAACACATTCTTCCTGAACCACCGGGCTGTAATCGGTCCGTTCCAGATAATACCAGAACATTCCGTGGCGCAGCGTGCAGGTGAACAGGGGATAATCTTCCAGAGCGGAATTGACCGCATCCTCCAGAATCCCCGGCTCTACCTGTTCTCCAAGGACACAGGTGATCCGGAAGACTTCACTGTCTTCACGGGATACCAGTGCCGGGAATACCTTGGCCATATTGTCCAGCTTTTCCCAGCGGGCACCTTTGTCCCGCCAGAACAGAAACCGGTTTTCTTTGTGTACGGTGGGCTTCGTTCCGTTTTCCATGTATAACTCCTGCCAAAAACTCGATACTATGGTATGGTAATGCCGTTGCAGCGACAATTTTACGCAAAACAATACTCTTTCAGTATATATTCTACCACACAAAAACCGGAATTGCAAGGGTACGGGGCGAAAAATCCCCGGTACTATCCTGCAGAAAAGGAAGATTACATGAAAGCAAAAGATCATATCGGCATGGCAGAAATTCTGGCGGATGCTTACGGGCTTCGGGGCGGAAAACGGTATGCGTTTCTGGCAGGCAGCATTCTGCCGGATCTCAATCTGTTTTCCTATCTGACACTGACCCGTGAACATACGCTCCGGGGACACAGCTATACCTTCAAACAGCGGAAAATGGAACGGCATCTGCGCCGACCGAAGAAGCATTCTGTTTTCTGGTGGCTGCAGACAGGGGTGTTCTGTCATTATCTTGCCGATTCCTTTACCGGATCCCACGATGAAAAGCGCAGAATGTCCATTGCCAGCCATCGTGCTTATGAGCACCGGCTTCATCTGCATTTCCGCAATACACGGAAAAGGCTGCAGATACGCCCGACGGGCAAGCCGATTCCTGCCTCTGAAACCATCGTCCGGATGCGCCGGGAATATGAGAAAGCGAAAAAGGGTGTGGAAACGGACTGCCGGATGATCATTGAGGCAGTAAAACAGGTAATGGCGGATATGGCAGAGAAATGAAAAACCTGTCCGTCGGTACCGTGTGACCGGTAACTTCCAGACAGGCGTAGGTGTTATTGGCAGATATACCCGCCCGCAAGCAGTTCCCCGTAAGCTCTGCCACCGGCGATGACCGGACAGGGAGTATCAAACCGAAGAGGAGATCCGTCCATGCAGGAGATACTGCCGCCCGCCTCCGTGATCAGCAAAGATCCGGCTGCGTAGTCCCAGGGAGAAAGCAGATATTCAAAGAACACATCACATCGTCCGGCGGCGATACTGGCAAGATCCAGTGCGGCGGAACCGGAACGGCGGATATCCCGTGCCTTTTGAAACAGTGACCACAGCGTGCGGAAGGTAGGCTCGGCGAGGGTTTCCCGATAGTAGGGGGAGGTGCCGAAGAGAACCAGACTGTCGCAGAGTGCACGGGCGCTGGCATGGAGAGGTACTTGGACCCCTTTTTCCTCCACAAAAGCACCGTGCCCCAGGGAAGCGGTGAACATAGCGTCCGCATAGGGGTTGTAGATTGCACCGTATACGATGGTACCTCTGTCACAAACGCCCACGGAGATACAGCTCTGGCGGTAATCCTGCATGAAATTGGTGGTACCATCAATGGGATCCACGATCAGGGTCATCCCTTCGGCGATCCGGACCGCATGGGTTTCGCTGGATTCTTCCCCCAGCATATCTGCTTCCGGCAGCAGACGGGCAAAATTCTCCCGGAGAAAGTTTTCGGTACGGATGTCGTAGTCCGTGACGAAATTCTGACTGCCACCCTTGGCGTGGAGCTGACGCTCTATGTGATCCGCAGAAAGCAGGATTTTAGCGGCTTCTCTGAGCAGTGAAGGAATACAGGAAAAGTCGGTCATGGTATGTTCCTTTGCTGAATTGGATATTTGTTGGGTTATGATTTGGAGAACAATCGTATACCGCCGCAGTCATACAGGGGAATGGACGAAAGCGTATAAACAGAAAAACAGCGTATCTCTGCCTGATGCAGAAAAACACTATACTCTGCCGGATCGGGTACACCGCAGAGAAACACTGTATTTCCCCAAACACCGGCACAACCGCCAAAAAAGCCGTGGTCATAACCGGGCAGAAGAATTTTCCTGTCGGGTACGGGAATGACATCGATCCCGCAGGCAGAGGCAGCCCGGGTCAGAGATGGATCCGCTGTGGCAACAGCATTTCCCAGGGCAATTCCGCTGCATCCCGCATACCCCTGACGGATGTGTACCGGGGTGATGCCGGTTTGATCTGCTATGGAAAGAATCTCTGGTGCCAGCGCATCCAGTCTGCCGAACAGGAAGGAGCCGCACAGAAGGGCATTCAGAGCAATATCCATGGGGTATCTGTTTCCGCGGGGACAGTCCGTCAGAACCAAACGGAATCCTGTAAATACAAGAATCCTGTCGATTTCCTGCTGTGCAATGGCATAGTAAGAACGATGAACCACCAGCGCATCGTCGATTGCAAAAAGGAGCATATCTGCGTGGGATGCCACGGGTGCAGGCAGAAGCGGATCCGGCGGCAGCAGTACCACGGTTTCGCAGAACGTCTGCAGGTCAGCCAGCGCAGGAGTCGGTATTGCTGCGGAAACGGCGGCAAGAACTGGAAATTTCTTTGTTTTTGAAGGTGGAAAGATTTCTGTCATAGGTAAAGAAAGGGAAAAAACTCCCAGTACGGAACCGGGAGTTTCCTTGATCTTAATATGGAACGAAACTTATGCGCGGGTTACCTTGCCGGAACGCAGGCAGCGGGAGCAAACGTTTACAGTTACATGAGAACCGTCAACCACAGCCTTAACCTTACGGATGTTGGGCTTCCAGGATCTGTTGGTCTTCCGGTTGGAGTGAGAAACGTTGTGACCGAATGTAACACCCTTACCGCAAATACAGCACTTAGCCATTGCTTAGTACACCTCCGTCTTTGGATATTAAGATACAAAAATCAACATGAAATATTATAGCACACTGCTTTGAAAAAAGCAATAGGAAAACATATTTTTTTTAGAAAAAAATCAGACTTTTTCCGGAGGTTTTTGTGCTGTTGTGACCAAAAAGACAGCTTCAGCCTCTGTCTCGGATAAACTTTTCCAGTCTGTCCAGTGCCTGGGAGATGTGCTCCACGGAGTAGGCGTAGGAGATTCGCACGAATCCTTCGCCGCATTCACCGAAAGCGGAACCGGGCACCAGTGCCAGCTTATAGTCGTACATCAGGGTTTCACAGAACTGCTCGCTGGTCATACCGAATTTGGATATATTCGGAAAAACATAGAAAGAACCTTCCGGCGTAAAGCAGTCGATGCCCAGCGCATGAAGTCCGTTCACCAGATAGCGGCGGCGGCGGTTGTACTCGGAGCGCATTTTCTCGATATCTTCATCCCCGTTCTTCAGAGCTTCCACGGCGGCAAACTGGGAAGTGGTGGGGGCGCACATGATGGCGTACTGATGGATCTTGAGCATCTGTTTCGCCAGAGGTGCCGGTGCGGTGAGATATCCCATCCGCCAGCCGGTCATGGCGTAGGTCTTGGAGAAGCCGCTGGCCAGAATGGTTCTCTCCCACATACCGGGGATGGAGGCGGGGGAAACATGGGTGCGACCATAAGTCAGCTCCCCATAGATCTCATCGGACAGCACCATGATGTCAGTTCCCTGCAGCACTTCGGCGATGGGCTCCAGATCCTCTCTTGTCATGATAGCGCCGGTGGGGTTGCCGGGGAAGGGAAGCACCAGCAGCTTGGTTTTGGGTGTGATGGCCTGCTCGAGCTGATCGTAGTCCATCTCAAAGGAGTCCTTTTGCGTATCGATCAACACGATCTTTGCACCCACGTGATCAATAATGGACGCGGAGGCGGTATACGTATAGGCGGAGGTGATTACCTCGTCACCCTCAC
>JAFZET010000299.1 GCA_017560565.1 Clostridia bacterium
CCCAACTCCGGAGGTGTCAGCCTGCGCACCTTCAACCGCAACTTCCTCGGCCGCAGCGGCACTGCCGATGCACAGGTCTATCTGGTCTCTCCCGAGGTCGCCGTTGCCGCCGCACTGACCGGCTACATCACCGACCCCACCACTCTGGGCGAGGCTGTGGATGTGACTATGCCCGAAAAGTTCACCATCAACGACTCCGCCGTGCTGCCCCCTCTGTCTGACGAAGAAGCAGTCGCTGCCGAAGTCCTCCGTGGTCCCAACATCAAGGATTATCCCGCAACCGCACCTCTGGCGGAAAATCTGGAATGCCCCGTTTCCCTGAAGGTAGGCGACAACATCACCACCGACCACATCATGCCTGCCGGTGCCAAGATCCTGCCCCTGCGCTCCAACATTCCCGCCATCTCCGAACACTGCTTCACCGTATGCGACAAGGACTTCCCTGCCAGAGCCAAGTCTCTCGGTCAGAGCATCATCGTGGGCGGTTCCAACTACGGTCAGGGTTCCTCCCGTGAACACGCAGCCCTTGCCCCCCTGTATCTTGGCATCAAGGCGGTTCTGGTAAAATCTTTTGCCAGAATTCACAGAGCCAACCTGCTCAACGCCGGCATCATGCCTCTGGAATTTGTGAACGAAGCCGATTACGAAACCATTGACGCCGGGGATACGCTGGTGATCGAAGGTCTGAGAGAAGCTGTGGAAAACGGCAGAGATATCACCGTACTCAACAAGACCAAGGGTACTTCCATTCCTGTAAAGTGCGAACTGAGCGGACGGATGCGGGATATTCTGCTGGCCGGCGGTCTGCTGGACTACACCAGAAATCAGGGAAAATAATAACAGGAGATATATCATGGCAAAGATCAGAATGACCACGCCCCTCGTGGAAATGGACGGGGACGAAATGACCAGAGTGCTCTGGAAGATGATCAAGGAGATTCTGCTGGAGCCCTATATTGAGCTGAACACCGAATATTACGATCTGGGACTGCCCTACCGTGACCAGACAAACGACCAGGTGACCGTGGACGCCGCCAATGCCACCAAAAAATACGGCGTGGCAGTCAAGTGCGCCACCATCACCCCCAACGCCGCCCGTGTGGAAGAATATAAGCTGAAGGAAATGTGGAAATCCCCCAACGGAACCATCCGTGCCATTCTGGACGGTACGGTATTCCGTGCGCCCATTCTGGTGAAGGGGATCCAGCCCTACATTCCCACCTGGACGAAGCCCATCACCATCGCCCGTCACGCTTACGGCGATATTTACAAGAATGTGGAAATGCAGGTTCCCGCCGGTGCCAAGTGCGAGATCGTCTGCACCGATGCAAACGGAAACGAAACCCGCAAGGTAATCCACCAGTTCGGTGAAAGCGGCGGCATCATCCAGGGTGTGCATAACGTGGACGCATCCATTACCTCCTTCGCCCGCTGCTGCTTCACCTATGCGCTGGATAAGAAACAAGATCTGTGGTTTGCCGCCAAGGACACCATCTCCAAGACCTACGACCACCGGTTCAAGGATATTTTTGCGGAAGTATACGAAACCGAATTCAAGTCAAAGTTCGAAGAAGCCGGGATTGAATATTTCTACACCCTGATTGACGACGCGGTTGCCCGTGTTGTCCGTTCCGACGGCGGTTACATCTGGGCCTGCAAGAACTACGACGGGGACGTCATGAGCGATATGCTTGCCACCGCTTACGGTTCTCTGGCTATGATGACCTCCGTTCTGGTTTCTCCCGATGGTGTGTTTGAATACGAAGCCGCTCACGGTACCGTTCAGCGTCACTACTACAAGTACCTGAAAGGTGAAACCACTTCCACCAACTCTGTTGCCACCATCTTTGCATGGTCCGGTGCTCTGCGCAAGCGCGGCGAAATGGATGGCAATGATGAACTGATGACCTTTGCGGACAGACTGGAAAGTGCTACCATCCGCACCATTGAAGAAGGTGTTATGACCGGGGATCTGGCTGCCATGTCCACACTGGACAATGTGAAGAAAGTAGATTCCGAAACCTTCCTGCGGGAAATTGCCGCCAGACTGTAACAGAAGAGGAAAACGGGCTACCCTCGGGCGGCTCGTTTTTTCTTACCGTTTTCTGAAAATTTTTTTATATTTTCTGTAACGAAAGTCCGCGGAAACCGATATATGTATGAAACAGCGGAAAGGAGGGGCTCTCATGGAAAAGTTCGACTGGGAAAAGATCTATCTGCAGAACGCCGATCTGGTGTACCGGTTTCTTTTATCCCGCTGCCATGACAAATATCTGGCGGAAGACCTGACCTCGGAGACCTTCCTGCAGGCGCACCGGTGTCAGGACAGGTATAACGGTGCCTGCAAGCTTTCTGTCTGGCTCTGTCAGATCGGCAAGCATCTGCTGTATCAGCATTATGAAAAAATTCGGCGGGAAACAGAACCGGCTGAAGAAGAGGCGGAACCCTCCGCAGAGGATATAGTGTTTTCCAGCGTGCACATGGAAAGCCTGTACCGCCGGATTCACAGTCTGCCGGAACCCATGCGGGAGGTTGTATATCTCCGGATTACCGGGGAGCTTTCCTTTGCCGCCATAGGGGAGATTCTCGGCAGAAGTGAAAACTGGGCAAGAGTTACCTTTTACCGGGCAAAGCTGATTTTGCAGAAGGAGGAAGAATGATGGACAATAAAACACTGTGTCCGCTGGTACAGGATCTGCTGCCCTCTCTGGCAGACGGAATCGCCAGTCCGGAAAGTGAACGCCTGATGCGGGAGCATATGGAAACCTGCAAAGAATGCCGGGATATGTTTGCCGATATGTGTCCGCCAGAAGACGTCTTATCGCAAGAAATGGAGGGAATTTTTATGGAAAAGTTTATCAGAAAATGGAAAATACGGAAATTGGCAGTTTGGTCTATGGTCTGCGTACTGCTGCTTAGTATGACAGGTATTACGGTATATGCCATATCCACCAGAAACGCAACAGCATTTTATCCGGGTGTACAGTTTCAGGAAAACGTGTCCATCCGTGGAGAAGGATATATACTTGGGGAGGATGCACAGCCTGTCAGTGTAGCTGTAGAGGGCGCCATGTACCGGAACACACATCATGACGACGAACCGGATACCTCCTTCGGATGGGATCATGTATCTGTTCGTCTGGAGGATGGTACTTTCCTGTTTGACAACAATCCCTATGGGGCAATGTCCCTGCACCAGTGGGTCCCGGTGCAGGATGACGGATCTACAAACAGTCCGCTGGTGATCAGCCATATGAAAGATTACAGGCAGTATGTTTTCCACGGTACGCTGTATGCCCGGAACCGGATGGACGATTTTATTCTGGCTGCCGATACGTATATTGTATGCTATCCCTGCGGTTCGGAAGAAGAAGCAGTACGTATGGCAGCTGCATATATACAGGAATTTGACCTGTATGAAACAACCATATGGCAGAATATCTGCACATGGTATCCGGAATATGCCAAATAACGCAAAAACAGGTCTGTCACTCCCGGCAGGCCTGTTCTCTTTTCTTATGCTTCTATAAGCCCCTCTTCCGTCAGGGCATACACGGTATCAAACACCTCGTCAATCAGCTTCCGGTCATGGGTCACGCAGATCACCGTTCCGCCGAAATCTGACAGAATCTCCCGGATCACAGGGCCGGACAAGGGTGAGAAATTTCTTGTGGGTTCGTCCAGGATCAGGGTGTC
>JAFZET010000300.1 GCA_017560565.1 Clostridia bacterium
CGCCATGGTGGTTTTACGACAGATTATATAGGACTGGTTATTATGTACGGATGGCGTTTTCACACCGGGAAATTCCTGTGCCAGACAAACACTGATGGCATTGGAGATCCCGTCTGAGGAAACACCGGGTGCTTTGATCTCCGTATCGTAGTAGTATACCCGGGAACCACTGATATCGGTATCTTCATCAAACGTGTCGCAGTGCAGGGAGATCACATAGTCGACATCCAAAGTATTGATATAAGCGGCACGCTCGTCAGCACTGAACAGATTGTTCTGATTCGTGTTGAATTCCTGCGGAAAGGTCTTTCCATCATGGGACAGGATCACATCGAAACCCAGAAATTCCAGCTTTTCCTTCAGGGCTTCGGCATACAGCATGGTCATATCCTTCTCTTCTCTGTCGCCTGTCAGGTAATCACTGGAACATCCCACATCGTCAAAGCCATGCCCCGGATCGATACAGATGGTGATACCGTTATCATCGGCGGGAACAGGCACTTCGGCCTGTTCCGGACGACCAACGCCAAAGGAGGGATATCCTTTTTTCATAGAGGGAGTATCTTCTGTTTCCGACTCTGCGCCGCAGGACAGAAGACACAGGGATGCCATAACCGCAGCCAGCCAGCGGATGTGAAAAATACGTTTTTGCAATGTTTTCATTCCTTGTATCTTTTCCTGATTATCCGTTGGTCTCCGGCAGAAATACCTCGGGGATTATACTGTACACAACGGTATACATATCTTTCAGAACATTTTCACCGACACATTGAAGCTCAGCGTTTTCGGGAGAATACTTGAAGAATTCCGACACCTGATATCCGGTGGAGCCGGCTTCATAATGTTTCACAAGGGGAAGAACCTTCACGTTTTCCAGTGCAACTCCCTCTTCAGCGGCAACGACATCCAGTGTCAGCATACCGCAAAGGGAGGAGGCGGCATCGGTTCCGGTAGACAGCAGACTGCCAAGAGAATAGGCAACCAGCGTTTCCGTACCGTCTTCCGCAGTGAGCCACTCGGCTGTCTGCAGACCGCTGCCGTCAGAACCGACAATAATGTCTGCACCGGCTTCCGCAAGCATCTGGGCGGCTGTTTTCTGTTCCCCGCGCACGGCACTGCCTGTACCGTTGTCCCACGTTACAGAAACAACGACCACATCAGATACCAGATCCGCATAGGTTACAAGGGCGGCGGCAGCTGCTTCATCGGACAGGTCATGAAGAACCAGACCGTTTGTATCGGAATTGGCATTTTCCGTAAAAGCGACAAAGGAAACACGGATACCGTTCACTTCCATAACACGCACATCACCGGCATCGATATCGTCACGGTATGCACCTATCTGGTACAGCCCTGTCTCACACACATTCTCAATGGTGGACTGAAGCCCGGCGGCTGTGCAGTCAAAACGCTTTGTTCCGGCAACATTGATCACGTCAAATCCAAGATCCCGCAGAGCATACAGGGATTCGGAAGGCATATTTGTATGGGTCACTTCCGAGAGTCCGAATGTTTCGGCATCAGCGGCAGGAGAATGCAGGGTTACCATAGACATATCTGCATTCTGAACCAACGGAAAAATAGCGGAATACATGGTCAGAAAACTGTATTCCTTCCCTTCTGCACTGCGGGCGGCAGCATCTTTACAGATGGCTTCATCCACGATTATACCGCCTGCCAGACTGAGACTGATACTGTTTTTTGGTTCTTCCTGCACAGGTTCTGTCTCGGCGGGGATGGTCTCCGTTTCTGGCTCTGTTTCTACTTCGCTGTATTTTTCTGCCTGCTGGAGGGTGGGTGCGGTGACTTCCTCACGTGAGCGGACTTCACTGGTAGCGTCGCGCATTTCCAGGAACCCGCATGAAGTGGCAGAAAACGCCAACAGACTGGTGACACAAAACAGTGCCGCCAGTCTCTTGGTCATCGGAAGAAACGATACAGAATTACTTTCTGATTTCGAGAATCTTCTTTTCATATTCCTTAACTTCCTTCAGCCAGCTGTCGCGTACCGGAACGCCCTGCTTTTCGCAGTACATATCCCATACGGCAGCAAAGGGGAGGGTCTTGAGTTCTTCCAGATATGCCAGGCGGGAGGTGAAGTCGCCTTCTGCTTCGAACTTCTGCAGCATAGCAGTGGGTTCCAGAGCAGCCCACAGCAGAGCCTTCTGCATACTTCTGGAGCCGATAGCCCAGCAGGCAATACGGTTGATGGAGGCATCGAAGAAGTCCAGACCGATGTTTACTCTGTTTTCGTAACCGCCGCGGGCGATTTCGTTGGCGATAGCCTTCAGTTCGTCGTCAAAGATAACCACGTGGTCGGAGTCCCAGCGAACAGGGCGGGATACGTGCAGCATAACTTCCTTCATGTAGGTCAGGATGGAGCTGAGCTTATCGGAAACCACTTCGGTGGGATGGAAGTGACCGGTGTCCAGAGTTACCATCTTGCCGTGCTTCATAGCGCAGGCTACATAGAATTCGTTGGAACCGATGGTACAGCTTTCAGCGCCGATGCCGAATACCTTGGATTCTACAGCGTCACCGATGCAGGTGTCGTCCAGCTGTTCAGCGAAGATCTTATCGAAGGAATCTGCCAGATACTGTCTGGACAGAGCACGGTTTACGGGAATATCCTTGTATCCGTCGGGTACCCAGTGGTTGATCATAGCGCGCTGACCCAGTTCCTTACCGAAATATTCGGCGATGTGACGGGAACGGATGCAGTGCCCGATCCAGTAGTTACGAACAGCGGGATCGTTGTGGGACAGGGTCAGACCGTCATCTGCCATGGGATGAGAGAAACAGGTGGGGTTGTAGTCCAGACCCAGGTCTCTTTCCTTTGCCCACTGTACCCAGGAGGTAAAGTGTTCGATGTCGATCTGGTTTCTTTCTACCTTCTTGCCGCCGTTGTCCAGGTAGATGGCGTGCAGGGACAGCTTCTTCTTACCGGGGATCATCTTGGAGGCAAAATCGAAGTCTGCTCTCAGCTCGTCGATGTTGCGGGCAGCACCCGGATAGTTACCGGTAGTCTGGATACCGCCGGTCAGACCGCCATCGGGATTTTCAAA
>JAFZET010000301.1 GCA_017560565.1 Clostridia bacterium
CTGGCCGGTGTATTATCTGGCAACGGAAGATATTTTCTCTCTGGGGTTTCTCTCCAAACTGCTCCGGTTTGCGGTGGCACCCATTCCCATCAAAAAGCAGACTATGGATGTGCAGGCGGTTCCGAACTGCATCCGGATCGCCAGAGAAGGAGGCACCATTGCCCTGGCACCGGAAGGCAACCGTACCTACAGCGGACAGACCGGGTATATCAAGCCCTCTGTGGTACAGCTGGTACGGAAGCTGAATCTGCCGCTGGCTCTGTTCCGGATCGAAGGCGGGTACGGTGCGGAACCCCGCTGGAGCGATGTGGTACGCCGGGACAAAATGCGTGCGTATGTTTCCAGAGTGGTGGAGCCGGAAGAAATACAGAACATGGACGATGAGACACTGCTTGCCTTGATCCAGACGGAGCTGTATGTGGACGAGGCAAAGGCGGAAGGGAATTTTGATCATCCCAAGTCTGCGGAATATCTGGAACGGATGGTATATACCTGTCCTGCGTGCGGTCTGACCCCCTGGGAGAGCCATGGACAGATCTGCCGTTGTCTGACCTGCGGGCAAGAGGTGCGGTATCTTCCCACCAAGGAGCTGCAGAGTGCGGATGGAGCATTCCCGTATCGGTTTGCGGCAGACTGGTACAAGGCACAGTGTGATTTTGTGAACAGCCTGGATGTGACGGCATATAGGGAGACCGCCATGTTCCGGGATACGGTGAATGTATTTGATGTGGAGCTGTATCAGAAAAAGAAAAAACTGTACAGCGATGTGGAAATGACCTTGTACGGCGACCGGATTACGGTTGCTGTTCCGGGAGAAGTTCTGGTGTTCCCCTTTGCCGAGACGGCTGCTGTAACGGTACTGGGACGGAACAAACTGAATATTTACAGCGGTGAGAAGGTGTACCAGATCAAGGGGAGTAAACGCTTCAATGCGCTGAAATATGTAAATATCTATCACAGAGCAAAGAATCTGCGGGAGGGAAATCTGCATGAACAATTTTTGGGACTTTAGTGTATGGGGCGGCTTCCATCTGCTGGCGGTACTGCTGGTGGGGCTTCTTGCTGCCAATGTTCTGAAACGATCGATCCCTTTCCTGCGGAATTCGCTGATTCCCACTTCGGTGCTGGGCGGCGTGATTTTGCTGGTGATTGCGGAAATTTACGGTGCTGTTACCGGGGATGTGTTTTTTGATACCGCATTTTTTGGCGGCAAAGGGATCAGCAATCTGGAAACCCTTACATATCACACCCTGGCACTGGGATTCATTGCGGCTACACTGAAATCCTCCGGTGGCAAGCTGTCCAAAAAGCGCACCGGCGAGATATTCGATACCGGTGTGACCACGGTTTCCACCTACCTGATGCAGGGGATCCTCGGCATGGCAATTACTGTCATTGCGGCTATGCTGGTTGCCGGCTTCTTCCCGGCAGCGGGGATTCTTCTGCCTTTCGGCTACGGGCAGGGTACCGGACAGGCACTGAACTTCGGTGTGATCTTTGAAACGGAACACGGTTTTGTGGGCGGACGCAGCTTCGGTCTGACCATTGCGGCACTGGGCTTTCTGTCTGCCAGCCTGGGCGGTGTCATCCATCTGAATCTGCTGAAAAAGCGGGGAAAGATTTATGCCAGATCCGCTGAAGAGGGGGCTGTGCAGATGGAAGAGATTCAGGGGGAAAATGAGATTCCCATGCAGGGGAGTATGGATAAAACCACCATCCAGGTAGCTTTTGTTGCGCTGGCATACCTGATCTCCTATCTGTTCATGGTTCTGCTGAGCCTGCTTCTGCCCGGTATGAAGTCCGTGATCTACGGGTTCAACTTTATTCTGGGTGTACTGGCGGCTACGCTGGTGAAAACCGTTGTCAATGTGCTGACAAAAAAGAAGATCATCAACCGCAAGTACATCAACGATTTCCTGATGACCCGCATCAGCAATTTCTTCTATGATATCATGGTGGTGGCAGGTATTGCGGCGATCCGCCTGGGCATTCTGGAAGATTACTGGGGCATCATTCTGATCATGGGTGTTGTGGGTCTGGTGTCCACGTATTTCTACAACTATTTTATTGCGAAAACGCTTTTCCCGGAATACAAGGAAGAGCAGTTCCTCATGATGTACGGTATGCTGACCGGTACTGCCAGCACCGGGATCATTCTGCTTCGGGAAATTGATGGAGACTTCAAAACCCCTGCAGCGGACAATATGGTCTATCAGAATTTCCCCGCCATCGTGTTCGGGTTCCCGCTGATGCTGCTGGCCAATCTGGCACCGATAAAGCCAATGCTGACCCTGGGGATCCTTATTGCATTCTTCCTTGTGATGAACCTGATCCTGTTCCGGCGGCAGATCTTCCGTAAGAAAACGAAATAACAGCATGAATTGCCTGTGTATAACGCACGGGCAGTTTTTGTTATCAAACCATTCTGTGAGAAATTCATATTTTTGTCGTATTATTTCAAAAAATCTGTCACAGACCCTTGACAAAGATAAGAGCTAGGTGTATAATTATCTATACATACCCCGGTGAATCTTTAAGAATCCTTGCGGAAACTGAAAGAGGAGGGGACTCTGGAGAATCCCATGCAAGTGGGTGCCGAAGGTGTAAGGACGTTTGTCCGAATCTCTCAGGCCAAAGGACAGAGCAGAGAAACAGTGCGTTTTGCACGCCTGCATAATCCTGTCTCCGGAGCTGTCGAATATATCGGCAGTTTTTTCATTTCATTTTTATTTTATCGGAGGCTTTATGGAAGCGTTTCACAACATTGTAAAAGCCATTAACGGCTACATGGGTGACTATGTGCTGCTGATCCTGCTGATCGGCACCGGTCTGCTCTTTACCATCCGCACAAAGTTCGTGCAGATTCGCTGTTTCGGTGAAGGTATGAAGAAAGTATTCGGCAACTTCTCCATGAAGGGCGGCGCACAGAAGAGCGGTATGAGCTCTTTCCAGGCTCTGGCCACAGCGATCGCAGCACAGGTTGGTACCGGTAATATCGTCGGTGCATCCGGTGCGATCCTGGTTGGTGGTCCTGGTGCCATCTTCTGGATGTGGATTATTGCTTTCCTGGGCATGGCTACCATCTACGCAGAAGCTGTTCTGGCACAGGAAACCAGAATCATCGATGCTGACGGCAATGTACAGGGTGGTCCTGTATACTACATCAAGAAGGCATTCAAGGGTGGCTTCGGGAAGTTCCTTGCCGGTTTCTTTGCCGTAGCGATTATCCTGTCTCTGGGCTGCATGGGTGCCATGGTTCAGTCCAACTCCATCGGTTCCACTTTTGAAACCGCTTTCGGTATTCCCGCATGGATCGTTGGTATCGTAATCGCCGCTGTTTCCGCATTTATCTTCATCGGCGGTGTAAAGAGAATCGCTTCCGTAACGGAAAAGCTGGTTCCCATCATGGCTATTCTGTATCTGCTGGGCGGTCTGGTGATCCTGGTTTGCCGTATCGCTGATGTTCCTGCTGCTATCGGTATGATCTTCAAGTATGCATTTGCTCCTCAGGCTCTGGCAGGCGGTGCATTCGGTGCCACCATTGCTAAGGCGATTTCCCAGGGTGCCAAGAGAGGTCTGTTCTCCAACGAAGCCGGTATGGGTTCTACGCCCCACGCACACGCACAGGCCAATGTTAAGAATCCTCACGAACAGGGCGTAGTTGCCATGATCGGTGTGTTCATTGATACCTTCATCGTGCTGACCATGACCGCTCTGGTGGTTATCACCTGTCTGTACACCGGTGACGGTGCGCTGGCTGCCGGTCCCGTAGATGCTATCAACAAGACCAATATGGCACAGCTGTCCTTTGGTTCCGTATTCGGTGCAAACATCGGTAATATCTATGTTGCCGTTTGCCTGCTGTTCTTCGCATTCTCTACCATCATCAGCTGGAACCTGTTCGGTAAGATCAACGTGACCTACCTGTTCGGCAAGAAGGGTGAGATCGTATACGGTGTGATCGCTGTTATCTGTGTATTCCTGGGTACCGTTGCCGGTAACGACCTGGTATGGGACGTACAGGATACTCTGAACCAGCTGATGGTTCTGCCCAACGCACTGGCTCTGATCGCTCTGTCCGGTACTGTTGTTGCCTGCTGCAAGAAGTATGCCGGCAAGAAGGATAACGACGAAAAGAACGACTGAAACAAAAGCGTATGAAAAAATCCTCCGGTAAATTCCGGGGGATTTTTGTGTTCAGAAAAAGGCAGATCCATTCTGTTTCCGGTATGTGGTGGGAGAAACCTTGAATCTCTGTCGGAATGAACGGGAGAAATACAGCGGATCCTCATACCCAACGGCGGATGCAATCTGGGAAACGGGGAGATTGGTCAGGGAAAGGAGTGCGACCGCCCGCTGCATCCGGAGGTTGGTGATGTATGCCAGGGGGGAGATACCGAATATCTCATAAAAGAGCGCACGATACCGACTGACTTTCAGATTTTCCATTTCAGCCAGTGCGGGAATACTGAGGGGGGCGGAGAGGTTTTCGTAAATATAGGACAGAGAGGCACTCAGTTTGTGGTGTTTGGGGGAGGCGGAGTAATCATCCATTCCGTGCCTCTGGAGAATCCGTCCGAACAGAACACATATATCCATCAGCCGGGAAACGGCGGCGGTGTCCATACAGGGATCTCTGTGCATAAAAACCTTAAAAAGTTCATGGTATTTGTCTTCGATGTTTTCCGGAGAACCGACATCACAGGGGGTCAGCAGAGGCAGGGAACAGTCCGAGAGAAGATCAGGGACGCCGGATCCTGTAAAATGTATCCAGAAATACTGTATGGCATCGTTTCCCACAGGTTTATAGCGGAAAAAAGTATGGGGTGGAATGATGAACAGATGACCGGGAGAAAGGGTGACGGTATCGGCGGTGTCTCCTGTGGCAGCATCAAGGATTCCGCCGCACATATACATCATGTAGTAATCGTTCCGTCCTCCCGGCTGGATCCGATAGAACGGATGCTGCAGGTTTTCATATCCGGCACAGTTTACCAACAGATATGTATTGTTCTGTTCGATATTATTCACATAATCCGGCGGATTGGAATGTGTGGTCAATCTGTAATACGCCTGGGCAGGAAGCATACGGGTTTTCTCCTTATAAGTATATGGGATTGGCGAAAAATCCATGTTTCTGTGAGAATCTCTATTGAAAATCGGTTAATAAGAGTATACAATATATTTGACGGAAACGCAATAGAATTCGTCAAAACCATGGAAAAAACGATCATGAAATGCAAAGAAGGAGAAAAATGTATGAAGAAGATGATATGCTGTCTGCTGGCTCTTTCCATGCTGTCCGCTGCGTTTTTGACCGGCTGCGGATCCGACGAAACGGTTGGCGAAACACAGGATACGGGAGCCGCTGCCGAAACGGTGCCTGCTGAAACGGAACCGGCTTTTGAGGCGGATGATCTTCCGGCAGATCTGAACTACAACGGAACAACCGTGACCACATTCGGCTGGTCGGGACCGGCGCTTCCGGAATTTTACGTGGACGAACAGAACGGTGACCTGGTCCACGATGCGATTTTCAAACTA